>DQGF01000137.1:0-318 GCA_003525045.1 Pseudomonas sp.
GTAGGAAAAAGCGCTTTTCAGGGGCTTTTTACTGTCGTTGCAGGCTCAAAAATCGCTCGGTCGGGCTTATTTTTTCGCCTTGTTATCGGCTTTACAGGCGCCAATCTGGGTCAGTGCTTTTTGTTTCAGGGCGTCACTGGCCGTATTGTCCATCAAGGCCTGAATATCGCCGGCCGGGTACGATTTGATCGCGTCGGCTCCGCAAGCGCAGTGAGCTTTTGCCGCAGCCGCGCCGATTTGAGGGGTGGCTGCCTGGGTGCACTGAGCCATGTATTTATCGCGCTCGCCCTTTGGCCAATCGGCATGGGCGGCCAGTGG
>DQGF01000137.1:608-5035 GCA_003525045.1 Pseudomonas sp.
ATCATGGGCGGCCAGTGGCAGCAGCAGGACGATGGGGGCGACTACTGCGAACAAACGATTCAGACGCATGCTGGGATGCTCCTTGTGGGTCAATGTCTTGTTATCTGAGGGGTAAAGCGGGGTTCAAGTTCAGCACTCTGGCATAAAAACCGCTGATTTGCCCCGGTAGCCGTCCCGCTGCGGCGGCGACCGTTCATCTGTGCTAGCATGCCTCGCTCGGGCGTTTGCAGGCTCCGGATGACCTTCAGTCCCGGTGGCGGCAGAGGCGCGAAACAACCCTGATTTGAATCCCAGTCACTCTGGTTCGGTTTTCCGGTTGGCCGCAAGGCTCCTGCCGCTGTAAGGCAGGCGTTCGTCATTGAATGGCCTGGATCGGATCTTGTACTGGCTCATCCCAACCCACGTGACCTTTGGTAGGGGTCACCACTAGGAGAGGAGGCGCCATGCCAACTATTACTCTTCCCGACGGCAGTCAACGTTCATTCGATCACCCGGTTTCCGTAGCCGAGGTCGCCGCATCCATTGGTGCCGGTCTGGCCAAGGCCACCGTGGCCGGCAAGGTCAATGACAAACTGGTCGACGCCAGCGACATCATCGACAGCGATTCCACGCTGCAAATCATTACGCCAAAGGATGAAGAGGGGCTGGAGATCATTCGCCACTCTTGCGCTCACCTGGTCGGCCATGCGGTCAAGCAGCTGTACCCGACGGCCAAGATGGTCATCGGCCCGGTCATCGACGAAGGCTTCTATTACGATATCGCCTTCGAACGTCCTTTCACCCCGGACGACCTGGCCGCCATCGAACAGCGCATGCAGCAGCTGATCGAGAAAGATTACGACGTGATCAAGAAAGTCACTCCGCGCGCCGAAGTGATCGAAGTGTTCAAGGCCCGCGGCGAAGACTACAAGCTGCGCCTGGTCGAGGACATGCCGAACGAGCAGGCCATGGGCCTGTACTATCACGAAGAATACGTCGACATGTGCCGCGGTCCGCACGTGCCGAACACGCGCTTCCTGAAATCCTTCAAGCTGACCAAGTTGTCCGGCGCCTACTGGCGTGGCGATGCCAAGAACGAGCAGTTGCAGCGCGTTTATGGCACCGCATGGGCCGACAAGAAGCAGCTGGCGGCTTACATCCAGCGCATCGAAGAAGCTGAAAAGCGCGATCACCGCAAGATCGGTAAGCGCCTGGGCCTGTTCCATACCCAGGAAGAGTCGCCGGGCATGGTGTTCTGGCATCCGAACGGCTGGACGCTCTACCAGGTGCTCGAGCAGTACATGCGCAAGGTTCAGCGCGATAACGGCTATCTGGAGATCAAGACTCCGCAAGTCGTCGACCGCAGCCTGTGGGAGAAATCCGGGCACTGGGCCAACTACGCCGACAACATGTTCACCACCCAGTCGGAAAACCGCGACTACGCCATCAAGCCGATGAACTGCCCTTGCCACGTGCAGGTGTTCAACCAGGGCCTGAAAAGCTACCGCGAACTGCCGATGCGTCTGGCCGAATTCGGTGCCTGTCACCGTAACGAGCCATCGGGCGCGTTGCACGGCATCATGCGCGTGCGTGCGTTCACTCAGGACGATGCCCACATCTTCTGCACCGAAGAGCAGATGCAGGCCGAATCCGCTGCATTCATCAAGCTGACCATGGACGTCTATGCCGACTTCGGCTTTAAAGAAGTCGAGATGAAGCTGTCCACTCGTCCGGAAAAACGCGTCGGTTCCGACGAGCTGTGGGATCGCGCCGAAGCGGCACTGGCTGCAGCCCTTGATAGCGCGGGCTTGCCGTACGATCTGCAGCCGGGCGAAGGTGCGTTCTATGGTCCGAAGATCGAATTCTCGCTGAAAGATTGCCTTGGCCGCGTCTGGCAGTGTGGTACCCTTCAGCTCGATTTTAACCTGCCTGTCCGTCTGGGAGCCGAATACGTCTCCGAAGACAACAGTCGCAAGCACCCGGTGATGTTGCACCGGGCGATCCTGGGCTCCTTCGAACGTTTCGTCGGAATCCTGATCGAGCACTACGAGGGTGCGTTCCCCGCGTGGCTGGCTCCGACCCAGGCAGTGATCATGAATATCACTGATAAACAGGCCGATTTTGCCGCCGAGGTTGAAAAAACCCTCAACGAAAGCGGATTTCGTGCCAAGTCTGACTTGAGAAATGAAAAGATCGGCTTTAAAATCCGCGAGCATACTTTGCTCAAGGTTCCCTATCTCTTGGTTATCGGAGATCGGGAAGTCGAGATGCAGACTGTCGCTGTGCGTACTCGTGAAGGTGCTGACCTGGGCTCGATGCCCGTCGCCCAGTTCGCTGAGTTTCTCGCGCAAGCGGTTTCCCGGCGTGGTCGCCCAGATTCGGAGTAATTACTATTAAGCGTGAAATGAGACAAGATAAACGAGCTGCACCGAAAGCCCCGATCAACGAGAATATCTCGGCACGCGAGGTTCGGTTAATTGGAGCTGAGGGTGAACAGCTTGGGATTGTGTCAATTGAAGACGCGCTTCTTAAGGCTGAAGAGGCCAAACTGGATCTGGTGGAAATTTCCGCCGATGCAGTACCCCCTGTTTGCAAACTGATGGACTACGGCAAATCGATCTTCGAGAAGAAGAAGCAGGTTGCCGCGGCCAAGAAAAACCAGAAGCAGATTCAGGTTAAAGAAATCAAGTTTCGTCCAGGGACGGAGGAAGGGGATTACCAGGTAAAACTGCGCAACCTGGTACGTTTCCTGAGTGATGGGGACAGGGCCAAGGTATCCTTGCGATTCCGCGGCCGTGAGATGGCCCACCAGGAGCTGGGGATGGAACTGCTCAAGCGAGTTGAAGGTGACTTGCTCGAGTACGGTTCGGTCGAACAGCATCCTAAGATGGAAGGACGCCAGCTGATCATGGTCATCGCCCCGAAAAAGAAGAAGTAATCAACAGGGCACGGCAGGCCTTGCGATTATGTTTATCAACTGAATGCGGAGTATCCGAACATGCCAAAGATGAAAACTAAAAGTGGTGCTGCTAAGCGGTTTCTGAAAACTGCTAACGGTATCAAGCACAAGCACGCTTTCAAGAGCCACATCCTGACTAAAATGTCGACCAAGCGTAAGCGTCAACTGCGCGGTAGCAGCTTGCTGGCACCGTGTGACGTGGCAAAAGTCGAGCGCATGCTGCGCCTTCGTTAATTTTAGTCAAGAATAGAGGAAGTAACTCATGGCTCGTGTAAAGCGTGGCGTCATTGCCCGTAAACGTCACAAAAAAATTCTGAAACTTGCTAAAGGCTACTACGGCGCTCGCTCGCGCGTATTCCGTGTTGCCAAGCAAGCGGTAATCAAGGCAGGCCAATACGCCTACCGTGACCGTCGTCAGAAAAAACGTCAGTTCCGCGCTCTGTGGATCGCTCGTATCAACGCTGGTGCTCGTATCAACGGTCTGTCCTACAGCCGTTTCATCGCCGGCCTGAAAAAAGCGTCCATCGAGATCGACCGTAAGGTTCTGGCTGATCTGGCAGTGAGCGAAAAAGCGGCGTTTGCTGCGATTGTCGAGAAAGCTAAAGCCAGCTTGGCTTAAGTACCCCCGACAGTTACCCGGCCTCACCTCTGTGGGGCCAGGTGCTAAACGTCATAAATAGGGGAAGAGCCTTCAAGCTCTTCCCCTATTTTGTATCTGGAGTCTGTACATGGAAAACCTGGATGCGCTCGTCTCTCAAGCACTAGAGGCTGTGCAAAGCGCTGAAGATATCAATGCCCTGGAGCAAATCCGGGTTCACTACCTTGGCAAAAAGGGCGAATTGACTCAGGTGATGAAGACCCTGGGGAATCTGCCGGCAGAAGAGCGTCCGCAAGTCGGCGCCCTGATCAACGTTGCCAAGGAGCGTGTCACAGAGGTTCTCAATGCGCGCAAGGCACTGTTTGAAGAGGCCGACCTGGCCGCCAAACTGTCCGCCGAGTCCATTGATGTGACCCTGCCTGGCCGTGGCCAGACCTCGGGTGGTCTGCATCCGGTTACTCGTACGTTGGAACGTATCGAACAGTTCTTCACCCACATCGGCTACGGCATTGCCGAAGGCCCTGAGGTCGAAGACGACTACCACAACTTCGAAGCGCTCAACATCCCAGGCCATCACCCGGCCCGGTCGATGCATGACACCTTCTATTTCAATGCCAACATGTTGCTGCGTACCCATACCTCGCCGGTACAGGTGCGCACCATGGAATCGAAACAGCCGCCGATCCGCATCGTCTGCCCAGGCCGTGTGTACCGCAGCGATTCCGATATCACCCATTCGCCGATGTTCCACCAGGTCGAAGGCCTGGTGATCGACAAGACCGCGCATCTCGGCCACCTGAAATGGATCCTGGAAGAATTCTGCAAGGCCTTCTTCGAGGTCGACCAGTTGAAGATGCGGTTCCGCCCGTCGTTCTTCCCGTTCACCGAGCC
>DQGF01000324.1 GCA_003525045.1 Pseudomonas sp.
CCTTCGGCCTCCAGCGGGAGCAAGCTCCCTCGCCACAGAGTTCTTCAGTGACTGTTAGCCCGGATCACGGAAGCCCGGATGGAAGTCCTTCGGCACCGAAACGCTGATGCTGTCACGGGTCGCGATATCAATCCCTTCACTGGCCACTTCAGCCAGAAAATCGATCTGCTCCGGTGTGATCACGTACGGCGGCAGGAAATACACCACGCTGCCCAGCGGTCGAAGCAAAGCACCACGCTCCAGCGCATGCTGGAAGACTTTCAAGCCGCGACGTTCCTGCCACGGATAAGCTTCCTTGCTGGCCTTGTCCTTGACCATTTCGATGGCCAGTACCATACCGGTCTGACGCACTTCGGACACGTTCGGGTGATCGGCCAGGTGGGCGGTGGAGGAGGCCATGCGCTGAGCCAGGGCCTTGTTGTTCTCGATGACGTTGTCTTCTTCGAAAATATCCAAAGTCGCCAATGCCGCCGCGCAGGCCAGCGGATTGCCGGTGTAGCTGTGGGAATGCAGGAAGGCACGCAGAGTCGGGTAATCGTCGTAGAAGGCGCTATAAACGTCTTCAGTGGTGACGCAGGCCGCCAACGGCAGGTAACCGCCGGTCAGGGCTTTGGACAGGCAGAGGAAGTCAGGGCGGATGCCGGCCTGTTCGCAGGCGAACATCGTGCCGGTGCGGCCGAATCCGACGGCGATTTCGTCGTGGATCAGATGCACGCCGTACCGGTCGCAGGCTTCGCGCAGCAATTTGAGGTACACCGGGTGATACATGCGCATGCCGCCGGCGCCTTGAATCAACGGCTCTACAATTACCGCCGCCACAGTGTCGTGGTGGTCAGCCAGGGTCTGTTCCATCGCGGCGAACATATTGCGCGAATGCTCTTCCCAGCTCATGCCTTCCGGACGCAGGTAGCAATCCGGGCTCGGCACCTTAATGGTGTCCAGCAGCAGTGCCTTGTAGGTTTCGGTGAACAGCGGCACGTCGCCCACCGACATCGCCGCCATGGTTTCGCCGTGGTAGCTGTTGGTCAGGGTGACGAAGCGCTTCTTGTTTGGCTGGCCGCGGTTGAGCCAGTAGTGAAAGCTCATTTTCAGCGCGACTTCGATGCAGGACGAACCGTTATCGGCGTAGAAGCACCGGGTCAGGCCTTCCGGCGTCATCTTCACCAGGCGCTCCGACAACTCGATCACCGGTTGATGGCTGAAACCGGCCAGAATCACGTGCTCCAGCTGATCGACCTGATCCTTGATGCGCTGGTTGATGCGTGGGTTGGCGTGGCCGAATACGTTGACCCACCAAGAGCTGACGGCGTCGAGGTAGCGTTTGCCTTCGAAGTCTTCCAGCCACACGCCTTCACCGCGCTTGATCGGGATCAGCGGCAGCTGTTCGTGGTCTTTCATCTGGGTGCAGGGATGCCACAACACCGCGAGATCGCGTTGCATCCACTGATTATTCAGGCCCATATTCAGTCTCCTCGAGGCGGCTCGCGACGTGCGCGGGCAAACAATCGGGCAAGCCTATGCAATGCGCGTCACGGGGACAACCTATTGTGTGGATTGAGCTACTTTGTATAGGAAGATAGACGTCGCTGGCGGCACTTTGATGGCTGACGTATTCTTCGCGGTTCTTGGGGTCGACTGACCCGTAAAACCGCTATTTCCTCGTGTATTTCCGGAGTTCGCTGAATGTCTGCTGGTTGGCTGCGCGCCTGTGCGCTGGTGATGTTGGGGCTGTTCAGCGTGTCTGCGCTGGCCAAGGATAAAACGGCGATCGTGATCGGCGGCGGGCTTGCGGGCCTCACGGCGGCTTACGAACTGCAAAACAAGGGCTGGCAGGTCACCCTGCTGGAAGCCAAGCCGAGCCTGGGCGGCCGTTCCGGCATGGCCACCAGCGAATGGATCGGCAACGACAAGACCCAGCCGGTGCTGAACAAGTACGTCTCGACCTTCAAGCTGGGCACCACGCCGGCCCCTGAGTTCGTGCGAACGCCGAGCTACCTGATTGACGGCGTGTATTACACCGCTGCCGACCTGGCCACCAAGGACCCGACCACCGCCGAAGCGCTAAAGCGCTACGAAAAAACCGTGGACGATCTGGCGCGCTCGATCGAAGAACCGCAGAACCCGGCGGCGAACAACACGCTGCATGCCCTGGATCAGATCAACGTATCCAACTGGCTCGACCGTTTGACGTTGCCAGCCACCGCGCGTCAGTTGGTGAACCAGCAGATTCGTACCCGCTATGACGAACCCTCGCGCCTGTCGCTGCTGTACTTCGCCCAGCAGAGCCGGGTTTATCGTGGTGTCTCCGACCGTGACCTGCGCGCCTCGCGCTTGCTCGGTGGCAGCCCGGTATTGGCCCAGGCCTTCGTCAAGCAACTGAAAACCATCAAGACCAGCGCCCCGGTCTCGGCCATTATCCAGGACAAGGACGGCGTGACCGTCAAAGTCGGCAGCGTCGGTTACCAGGCCGACTACGTCATCGTGGCTGTGCCGTTGCGCGCCCTGAACAAGATCCAGATGACTCCGGCGCTGGATGCCCAGCACATGGCCGCGATCAAGGGCACCAACTACGGCTGGCACGACCAGATCATGCTGAAGTTCAAGACGCCGGTGTGGGAGAGCAAGGCGCGTATGTCCGGCGAAATCTACAGCAACACCGGTCTGGGCATGTTGTGGATCGAGCCGGCGCTGAAAGGTGGCGCCAATGTGGTGATCAACCTGTCCGGCGACAACGCGCGCGTGATGCAGGCTTTCGGCGACAAACAGATGGCCGATCAGGTATTGATCCGCCTGCACGCATTTTATCCACAGGCGCGCGGTTCGTTCACCGGTTATGAAATCCGTCGCTACAGCACCGACCCGTCGATGGGCGGCGCTTACCTGGCCTTCGGTCCGGGGCAGATCAGCAAGTACTGGCGCCTGTGGGAACGTCCGTTGCAACGAGTAGCTTTCGCGGGCGAGCACACCGATACCTTGTACCCCGGCACACTGGAAGGCGCATTGCGCACCGGTCAGCGTGCGGCCAGTCAGGTTGAAGACCTGGCGGCGGGCAAGTCGTTTGAACCGGCGAAGGTTGTTCCAGCGGCGACCGCTGTGGCGGCTGGTGCTGTAGCGGCGAAGAAAGGCAACTTCTTCAGCAACCTGTTCGGCGGCTCGGATGACGAGAAGAAGCCGGAGCCGGTCAAGGCACCTGCCCCCGTTGCACCGCCAACCGCCGCTCCTGCCCCGGCGCCAGCTCCCGCCGCAGCACCGGTGGAAGCGCCGACGGCTGCCGCTGCGGTAAAAGCCGAGCCTGCCAAGAAGGCCCCGGCGAAGAAACCGGCAGCCAAGACCGAGGCGAAAAAAGCCCCGGCCAAGGCCCCGACGAAAAAGGCTGAACCGGCGAAGAAGCCAGCGGCCAAACCGGCGGCGACCACTGAGGCCAAGGCTCAGTAACGTTCAGGCGTAAAAAAGCGCGGCTCAAGGGTCGCGCTTTTTTTTACTTATCCATCAAGCATGTAACATCCGGCTTTGCCTGCGCAGTGCGTTGAAGTCGCACCATCCACGTCCCGGTCCTACACGCCTCAGCGATATATCAGATGCTTCCCACAAAAGTATCAGAAAGAAATGATTGATAGCGCCTAATCTTAAACTCTATGTTCTTAAAAAAACTGGAGAGTATTATGAGAGCACTAGCAGTAATAATATTGATAGTCGTATCTGGCTGTGTAGATGGTCGTCCAATGATCAAAAATCATGGCACTGAACTGGCCCACAAATGCCAGATAGATCCGTACAACCATGATTGCTTACAGCCCCCTCCAGTCTTCCATAATTAGAGTGGGCCTAATGAAAAATTCCATTTGTAAATCTTCGTACCGTCTGGTAGTTCTCTGAGAAATTTATTCGTTGCCTTTGCAAACCGACCAGGCACGAAGCCAAAGCGGGCCCAGCACAGATTTCCTGTGCGCTGATCGTAAATGACCAAATTTCCATCAGCCTGCAATACCAATTGGAATCGCCCGTTTTCGGACATAAGATACTGTCCCGATGACATCGTTTGATTGGGAGGCAGAACCGGGGTGCCACTTGCTTGAAATGGGGTGTAAGAAATAGCCATGTTTTTCACCTTAATCAATGAAGGATTGAGCGCTTATTGAATCAAGTTTAAATATGGAAGTGGCCATACATATTTATTGCATGTCTTAAAAATATTCATCGCAGGTTTGCGTGTAACAGAAATGGAATCGGCAGCCATCAAGTGCTCTGGATCGGTGAAGGCTGAGCCTGCCAAGAAAGCGCCGACCAAAACCCCGGCGGAAAAACTGGTCCCAGTCCTACACGCCCCAGCGATATATCAGATGCTTCCCACAAAAGTATCAGAAAGAAATGATAGATAGCGCCTGACCTTAAACTCTATGTTCTAAAAAAAACTGGAGAGCAATATGAAAGCACTGGCAGCAATAATAATATTGATAGCCGTATCTGGCTGTATAGATGGCCGTCCAGTTCTTCAAGGAGACAGCCTTGAACTAACCCACAAATGCCAGATGGACCCGTACAAGCCTGATTGCTTGCAGCCGCCACCACTCTTCAAAAGCTCTTGAATAAGTAGGTAATCAAGGCGCAACAAGCCATGGAATCAACGAAGCGCGGCAGTGATGCCGCGTTTTTTCGTCTGAAGGAAAGGAATACAGCAAACGCCGTAGCCTGTGGCGAGGGGGCTTGCCCCCGTTCGACTGCGCAGCATGCGCAAGACTTGCGGATGCGGTCTAGCTGAATTGGGGCCGCTTCGCAGCCCCGCGGGAGCAAGCTCCCTCGCCACAGAGGGCCGGTTTGAGGGGTAGATTAGTTTTCACATCCCGCCACAAAATCGCCTTTAATCTTTCCTTAACTCACCTATCTCAGACTCTTAATCGTATTTCTCGATATTTCAAAGCGAAATTTTCCGCTTTAATTCGATAGATAACTCGATAGTCTTGGTCGCAGTTCTCACAGGATTTGGGCAATGCAGCTACGTAACTCTTCTTCGCGCTACGGTTGGGTCAGCATTTTCATGCACTGGGGTGTGGCGCTGGCGGTCTTCGGTCTGTTTGCGTTGGGCCTGTGGATGGTCGGTCTCGACTACTACAGCAGCTGGCGCAAAGACGCGCCGGACCTGCACAAGAGCATTGGCCTGGTACTGTTGGCCGTCATGGTTCTACGAGTGCTGTGGCGCGTTGTCAGCCCACCGCCGCCAGCTTTGCAAAGCTACAGCCGCATGACACGCATTGGCGCCAGTTTTGGCCATGCGTTCCTCTACCTCAGCCTGTTCGCTGTGATGATTGCCGGTTACCTGATTTCCACCGCAGACGGTGTCGGGATTCCGGTGTTTGGCCTGTTTGAAGTTCCTGCGCTGGTTTCCGGACTACCGGACCAGGCAGACATCGCCGGTGTGATTCATCTGTATCTGGCGTGGGCGCTGGTAATTTTTTCCGGCCTCCATGCGTTGGCAGCATTGAAACACCACTTTATCGATCGTGATGCGACCCTGACACGAATGCTGGGCCGCAAAGCTTGAAGTTCAACCTCGACTCCGAAGGAATAGAAAGCATGTTGAAAAAGACCCTCGCCGCTCTGGCAATCGGTTCTGCTCTGCTGTCCGCAAACGTAATGGCTGCTGACTACACCGTCGACAAAGAAGGTCAACACGCCTTTGTTGACTTCAAGATCAGCCACCTGGGCTACAGCTACATCACCGGTACCTTCAAGGATATCGATGGCAAGTTCAGCTTCGACGCTGCCAAGCCTGAAGACAGCAAGATCGAGTTCAATGTGAACACCGCCAGCGTGTTTACCAACCATGCTGAGCGCGACAAGCACATCGCCAGCGGTGATTTCCTGAATGCGGGTAAATTCGCCAAAGCCACGTTTGTTTCCACCAGCGTCAAATCCACCGGCAAGAACGCCGCCGGCAAAGACACTGCTGACGTGAGCGGTAACCTGACGCTTGCCGGTGTGACCAAGCCTATCGTGGTCAAGGCCACTTTCCTGGGCGAAGGCAAGGATCCATGGGGCGGCTACCGTGCCGGCTTTGAAGGCACCACCAGCATCAAGCGTTCCGATTTTGGCAAGCAGAAAGATTTGGGGCCACAGTCCGACGCGGTTGAGCTGTACGTTTCGTTTGAAGGTGTCAAAGCGAAGTAACCTTCGCGCCTGACACAAAAACGCCCCTGATCTTGCGATCAGGGGCGTTTTTTATGGCCGAACGAAATCCCGCGGACGACAAAAACCCCCTGTAGGAGCGAGCTTGCTCCGGGCGGCGTTCCGACGAAAAACTTGAGGGCAACGCGTTTATCCAAGTAGCACGCGTTATCGTTAACGTCCATCGCGGGCAAGCCCGCTCCTACANNTCGGGCGGCGAGCAGCAGATGGTCGCCATCGGCCGGGCGTTGATGACGCGTCCTACTTTGGTACTGCTCGATGAACCTTCCATGGGTTTGGCGCCTATTATCGTCCAGGAGATTTTCGAGATCGTCGCCCAGCTCAATCGCGACGAGCAGGTGAGCTTCCTGATTGCCGAGCAAAACATTAATGTGGCGCTCAAGTACGCCTCTCATGCCTACGTGCTCGACACCGGGCGGGTCGTGTTGTCCGGTAGCGCCGGGGAACTGCTGGCTCGAGGCGATTTGCACGACTTTTATCTAGGCAAACACTGACCGTGAGAACGCCATGAATCAAACTCCAAGCGGACAGGCGACCGACGCCATCCGCCACGCCGACATCCTGATCGTCGGCGGCGGCCTCAGCGGCACGATGCTGGCGGCGCAGTTGTTGCGCCTGCCCGGCAAGCGTCAGCTGCTGGTGATCGAACCCCGCGCCGAACTCGGCCGGGGCGAGGCCTACAGCGCGGTCGAATTGGGCCATACCCTCAACGGCAACGCGGCACGCATGAGCGTCGACCCGGACAACGCCGACGACCTGACCCAATGGCTGACCGAGTACATCGCGGCCGGTGGCTGGCCGGAGTCCGATGAGCAGCATGTGCCGGTCAGCGAATTGTTCCCGCCGCGGGGGATTTTCGGCTTGTACGTGCAACAGCGCCTGGCCGAAGCGCAAACGGTGGGGGCCTTGAACGGTTCGACGGTCGAGCATGTGCGGGCCGAGGTGGTCGACCTGCAAACCCTGGACGATTCGGTGCGGCTGACCTTGAATGACGGGCAACGCTTGCAGGGGGCGTATGCGGTGCTGGCGACGGGCATGTTCCCCGCCGCGCGCACGCCGCAGACCGAATCCAGCGGTTTGAACGCCGCGGCCCTCGACCCGTGGGATGTCGCTGCCATGCGCCAGCTCGATCCGCAATCGACGGTGCTGATCATCGGCTCGGGCCTGACCATGGTCGATGCCGTGGTGTCGCTGGAACAGGCCGGGCATCGCGGGCCGATCGAAGTGTTTTCCCGCCATGGGTTGCTGCCGCATGTGCGTCGGCAGCCGCCAGTCTGGGCGGATTTTCTTGCCGAGGATCACAGCATTCGCACGCCGCGCCAGCTGGTGCGCGAATTGCGTCGGCATTGCCGGGACGCCATTGCCCAGGGCATCGACTGGCAGGCGCCGCTGGATACGGTACGGGCGCATATCGGCCGGTTGTGGAATCAGGCGACGGACGTGCAGCGCCGGCAGTTTGTGCGGCATGTTCGGCCGTGGTGGGAGAGTCATCACCATCGTTCGCCGCCGTTGAGTGCGGAGTTGGTGGCGCGGTTGCATGGGGAAGGGCGGTTGCGGATTCAGGCCGCGTCGTTCAAAGGGCTGGCGCCTTCTTCGGGCGGTGAGGTGAGGATTCGCATCCGCCGCCGTGGTGAAGCTGAAGCTGTTGTCGTCAGTGGTGCGGCGTTGATTAACTCCAGTGGCATCGAATATGACTGGCGGCGTGTGGCGCGGCCGTTGCCACAGCAATTGCTGACCCGCGGACTGGTGCGGCCGGGGCCTTTGGCGTTGGGGATTGCGGCGGCGGTTGATGGTGCGGTGCTGGATGTTGATGGGCAGGTTGCCAGTCGGCTGTTTGCCATGGGGCCGCCGTTGCGGGGTATGTGGTGGGAGAGTACGGCGGTGACTGATGTGGCGAGTCAGGCCAAGGCTCTCGCCGCTCGACTGGCTACCAGCGGGTAGCGGGCCCGTTTTTTGGGCATGACGCCGATCGACTGTAGGAGCTGAGCTTGCTCGCGAAAGCGGACTGACATTCAACATTGATGTCGGCTGGACTGGCCTCTTCGCGGGCAAGCCCGCTCCTACAGGGTTTTTCGTCAGTCCAAAAAAATGCCCCGGATCGTGAGATCCGGGGCATTTTTTATTGCAGCGATATATCAGCGATTGCGGGTCAGCAACGCTGGCTTCTCACCACGCGGACGGCCTGGCAGTTGATCAAGCTGCTCAGGGGTCGGGAACCGATCGGTTTTCGACTCCTTGTGAATGATCTTCGGTGCCGGGCCGCGTGGGTTTTGCACGACCGGTTCCGAACTCGGCTGGTCGTCACTGCGGGCCGGACGGCGGTTGCGGGATTCTTCGCGACGGGCCTGGCCGTCACGTGGAGCACCGTTGCGCGGGCCGCTGCGCTTGGCCGGCGGCGTGCCGGTGGTGGCGCCATCGCTGCTGCGCGGACCGCTTTGGCGACCCTGAGGCTTGCCAGGGCGCGGGGCACCAGCGCCAGCTGCCGCACCCGGTGCCGGAGCACCCGGACGGCGACCACGGCCCTGAGCAGGCTTGGCCTGTGGTATGTAGTCGACGCGGTTACCGAAGTTATCGATATCGTCATCCAGGAATTCGTCCGGGGCACGATCAGCGGCAGCGCGTGGCGCCGGACGCTGTTGCTCGCGAGCCGGAGTGCCTTCGCGGGGCTTGTGTTCGCGGGCCGGACGCTCGCCACGGCCAGTGGCTGCAGGTTTTTCCTTGCCGCCCTTGTCCTTGCCTTTGTCTTTACGACCGCCGCCACCACCGCTGCCGTTCGGGCCGTCGCCACGCGGGCCACGTGGATTGCGCGGGTTACGCACATCCGGACGCTCGCGCACTTCAGGTTTCTCTGCTTCCACAGCGCTGGAATCGAAGCCCATCAGGTCGCCGTCGGCGATTTTCTGTTTGGTCATGCGCTCGATGCTTTTCAGCAGCTTTTCTTCGTCCGGGGCCACCAGCGAGATCGCCTCGCCCGAACGACCGGCACGGCCAGTACGGCCGATACGGTGAACGTAATCTTCGTCGACGTTCGGCAGCTCGAAGTTGACCACGTGCGGCAACTGGTCGATGTCCAGGCCGCGAGCGGCGATGTCGGTCGCGACCAGGATGCGCACTTCGCCGGCCTTGAAGTCGGCCAGGGCTTTGGTGCGCGCGTTCTGGCTCTTGTTACCGTGGATGGCGACGGCGGTCAGGCCGTGTTTGTCCAGGTATTCGGCCAGGCGGTTAGCGCCGTGCTTGGTGCGAGTGAACACCAGCACCTGTTCCCAGGCGCCAGCGGTGATCAGGTGCGCCAGCAGCGAACGCTTGTGGTTGGCAGGCAGGCGGAACACGCGCTGTTCGATACGCTCGACCGTGGTGTTCGGCGGCGTGACTTCGATGCGTTCCGGGTTATGCAGCAGCTTGCCGGCGAGGTCGGTGATGTCTTTGGAGAAGGTCGCCGAGAACAGCAGGTTCTGACGTTTGCTCGGCAGACGGGCCAGGACCTTTTTCACGTCATGGACAAAGCCCATGTCGAGCATGCGGTCGGCTTCGTCCAGCACGAGAATTTCCACGTGGGACAGGTCGACGCTGCCTTGGCCGGCGAGGTCGAGCAGACGGCCGGGGCAGGCCACCAGCACGTCGACACCGCGGGACATGGCCTGAACCTGCGGGTTCATGCCGACGCCACCGAAGATGCAGGCGCTGACAAACTTCAGGTCACGGGCATAGACCTTGAAGCTTTCATGTACTTGAGCCGCCAGTTCGCGAGTAGGGGTCAGGACCAGTACGCGCGGTTGACGCGGGCCATGACGCTGGGACTTGTCCGGATGACCGTTGGGGAACAACCGCTCCAGGATCGGAAGGGCGAAGCCGCCGGTCTTACCAGTACCAGTCTGTGCCGCAACCATCAGGTCGCGACCTTGCAACACGGCGGGAATGGCCCGCTGTTGCACCGGAGTAGGCTCGGTATAGCCCGCTGCCTCGATGGCGCGGACTAAAGCCTCGGAGAGACCGAGGGAAGCAAAGGACATGAGTAATCCTGTTTTAGTTAGGGCTTGGCCCAATGGGAGTCTTGCCTGGCGCGAATGGCGTTTAAGAGGAACGCAATCCCGTCCGGTCCTGCTGGGCCTCGAAGGCTCATCTGGAGCGCTCGCGCGGGCTGTTAAGCTGCGCTGTAGCGGGGTCGAGATGCCTTGAACGAGTCCGAGCGTCCGGGCGTGAGCCTGGCGGGAAGGCCGGAGTATAACAGAGCAATCACTGCGCGCCGCTTTCCTGCTGCTCAACGGTTTTTTTGCTCACGACCGCGGCCCTTGTGGCCTTGGCGCCAGTAGCCGGGTCGTCACCATAACGGGCGCTCAATTCAGTGTACGCGTGCTCGCGCTTGAAGCGTTTGAGCTCGGCGCTGAAGCGCTGTACCAGCAAGTCCATGCCCGCGTTGCGACGCACCGCCAGGAACTGGCTTTGCTGGCTGATGACGACCGGGTTTTCGGTGATCTTGTCGCGAATGTTCAACTCGTCGAGCAAATGCTGGCCGACCCGGCGGTCGGTGATCAGCAGATCGATCCGCCCGCGCACCAATTTGCCGAAGTTGGCTTCATGACTCGGTGCCGGCTCCCGGGTGAATAGCGACGATTCGCGAAAATCCTTGCTGTACAAATAACCCGGCGAGGTGCCGATGGTCAGGCCGCGCAATTCTTCCAGTGTAAGAAACGGATGGGGCCGCTCGTTGGCATAGAACATCACAAACTCGACTTCCGAGAGCGGTTCGCTGGGGTAGAGGAGGGTAGCGTCGCGTTCATCGCTGTGAAAGATATCCAGCGCGCCGTCCGCCAGACCTTGCTCGAGCATCGACAGGCAGCGTTTCCACGGCAGGAACTGCCAGTCGACTTCTATCCCCAGGCGCTTGAAGACAATCGCCGTGGTTTCGTAGTCCAGGCCAAGGGCTTTTCCGTTTTCCTCATATACATAAGGCGCCCAGGGCTCGGTGACAATGCGCAGTTTCTCGCCCCGAGCGGTAAAGCTCAGGCAAGTAAAAAGGATAACTGTCAGCAACTGGGCGATAACGGGCATGGCCTGAGGTTAGTACTCTCAAGGCGTAATGAGAAGCTCTGGCATGTATGTTTAACGCCGTCCTTGAGGGAATTGTGCGCAAGACCTCATTTGCAGGACGAATTGAGCAAGTGGTCGTGGATGGCTTTGCATCGACTGCCCAGAATCAGCCGTACCAGTTCTCTGTCGAACCAGCGTTCGAGCAAGTGCTGGGTGACCGGCTTGCCAAGGCGTTCTTCCTGGTTCTGCAGCGCCTTGTCCCACCACACTGGCCCACAGGCCATGTCGAACTCGTTGGGGTGTTCATAGCAGCCGTAGAGAATTTCGCGAATGAACTGACGCAGATGCCTGGGCAAGGCCAGCGTGATGAGCTTATAGAGCAATCGCTGGGTACGCGGCGGCCGTGGCAGGTGCATCGTCACGCGGCGAGTGTCATTCATTGCCGCTTGACCGGTCGGGTTCTGGGCGTGTTTGACGACCCAGGCTTTAACCTTGGCCCTGAACAGTTGCTTGCGGCTCCAGTAGTGATGAATCAGGTCCGGACACTTTCTGACCTTCAT
>DQGF01000542.1:0-647 GCA_003525045.1 Pseudomonas sp.
AGCATCCGGTCGGCTTCGTCCAGGACCATGACTTCGACCATGTCCAGGTGCACGTCGCCGCGCTGATTGAAATCCAGCAAGCGGCCCGGAGTGGCGACGAGGATGTCGCAATGACGGTCTTCGAGGTGCCTGAGCTGCTTGTCGAAGTCCATGCCGCCGACAAACGTCATGACGTTGAGACCGGTGTACTTGGTCAGGTCGGCCGCGTCCTTGGCGATCTGCACCACCAGTTCCCGGGTCGGGGCAATGATCAGTGCCCGCGGTTCACCCATGTAGCGCTCTTTCGGCGGCGGGGTCTGCAGCAACTGGGTGATGATCGAAATCAGGAACGCGGCGGTTTTACCTGTGCCGGTCTGGGCGCGACCGATGGCGTCTTTGCCCGCGAGGGTAAAGCCCAGCACCTGCGCCTGGATCGGCGTGCAATAGGGGAAGCCCAGGTCCTGGATGGCATGCATCAGTTCGGGGGCGAGGTCGAAATCGTGGAAACGGGTTTTGCCTTCCTGGGGTTCGACGGCGAAGTCTTCGAGTTTCCAGGGGATGACCGGCGCTTTTGGCTTCGGTTCGCGACGCGGTTTTGCAGGTTTCGGGGCTTCGCTGAGCGGTTGCTCGGCAGCGATGGCTTCGACAGGTTGGACGGCCGGGGGGGC
>DQGF01000542.1:949-2629 GCA_003525045.1 Pseudomonas sp.
ACGGCCGGGGTGGTGATCGGCTCGTGCTTCGGTACCGCTACGGCGGCGGTCCGGTCAGACTGATTACCGTCGGTGCGGTGGCTGGGGATGTGAGACGGAGCGCTGGAGACTGGCGCGAGCTGCTCAGTCTCGCTTTTACCGAACATTTTCTTGAGTGCTTTGAGCACGGTCATCTCATCAATTGATTAAGGAATATACGCCGGCCAGTGTAATGCAAGAATCGGGCGCGGCGTAGGGGGATGGATCAATGGGCTACTTTTCACATAAACGGTTAACGCAAACGCTCGGCGAGCCAGGCACCGATGTCGCGAATCTCCTTGGGTAACACTTCGTGACCCATTGGGTATTCCTGCCATGTCACGGTGACACCATGCTGCTTTAAATACTCGTAGGCGGTCCGGCCCATGGAATTTTGCACCACGTCATCGTACTGGCCGTGCAGGGACAGCACGGGAATGCGCTGCTGGCTGGCGGAAAGCTCCAGTTCGTCGCTGAAGGTTGGTGCATAAGTAGAGAGGGCAAGTACGCCGCCCAACGGCCCCTGCCATTTTACAAACGCGGTGTGTAATACCACGGCGCCACCCTGGGAAAAGCCTGCCAGAAAAATTCGCGAAGCGTCTATTCCGCCAGCGCGCTGCTCTTCGATCAAATCAAAGACTCTTTGCGCGGACGCTTCCAGCTGTTCGCGGCTGATCGCGCGCGCCGGGCTCATGGCCAATATGTCGTACCAGCTGGGCATCTCGTAGCCACCGTTGATGGTGACGGCGCGAGTCGGTGCCTGAGGCAGAACGAAGCGGGTGGTCAGCAGTATTTCCTGCAGCGCTTCGGCTACCGGCAGAAAGTCGTAGCGGTCGGCGCCCAGGCCGTGCAGCCAGATAACGCAGGCGTCTGCGGGCTTGACGGGTTGAAGAATCAAGGGCTCTGTCATGGGTGCTCCATAGGTGTGCGTGCGCTCTCAATAAGTGCGAGATCTGGGGGCGCGTCTGGTTGATCAGTTACGAAGATGTCGCAAGGCTACAAGTTTTGCTATTGACCTGTCCCTGAATCGCTTCGGCAAGCGGTCTGGTACGGGCTTTGCTATGGGAACGCCTGTACGAAAAATCCCACGCCTGTCGGTAACACTATCAGGCCATTGTTGGTGGTGGGATAGAAAAAAATCCGGTGATGGATGTTCGCCAGTGGCCGCTACGGGCTTCGCGAGCGTGAAAGGGCTACAGCCCGTTCGGTCGATTGGTGAGAAGTGAGTTATCCATGATGTGGATTTTCTCCTACTAGACTCATAGCGCAGGTCCGACGTCGGTTGACCCTAAAAAAAGCCAACACGGGTCTACAGCGCCTCATAAGGGTGCGACAGGACTTACGCTCCGACACAACAAGAGCAAAACTGGAGGTTTGAATGAAGATGTTGAAATCCACCCTGGCCGTCGTGACTGCAGCTGCAGTGCTCGGCGTCAGTGGGTTCGCTCAGGCGGGTGCAACCCTGGATGCAGTGCAGAAAAAAGGTTTCGTACAGTGCGGTGTAAGTGACGGTCTGCCGGGCTTCTCGGTACCGGATTCCACGGGCAAGATCATCGGTATCGACGCCGACGTTTGCCGCGCTGTGGCCGCTGCCGTTTTCGGCGACGCGACCAAGGTCAAATTCAGCCAGTTGAACGCCAAGGAGCGCTTCACCGCGCTGCA
>DQGF01000542.1:2986-3111 GCA_003525045.1 Pseudomonas sp.
GTGCTGTCGCGTAACACCACCTGGACCAGCTCCCGCGATTCGGGCATGGGCCTGGTATTTGCCGGCGTGACTTACTATGACGGCATCGGCTTCCTGGTCAACAACAAGCTGGGCGTGAAGAGCGG
>DQGF01000542.1:3413-6699 GCA_003525045.1 Pseudomonas sp.
AGCGCTAAAGAGCTCGACGGCGCCACCATCTGCATTCAAGCCGGTACCACCACCGAGCTCAACGTTTCCGACTACTTCCGCGGCAACGGTCTGAAATACACTCCGATCACCTTCGACACCTCCGATGAAAGCGCCAAATCGCTGGAATCCGGTCGTTGCGACGTGCTGACTTCCGACAAATCCCAGCTCTACGCACAACGCAGCAAGCTGGCGACCCCGACCGACTACGTCGTTCTGCCGGAAACCATCTCCAAGGAGCCTCTGGGCCCGGTCGTGCGTAAAGGCGACGAAGAGTGGTTCAGCATCGTCAAGTGGACCCTGTTCGCCATGCTCAATGCCGAAGAAATGGGCATCACCCAGAAAAACGTCGAAGCTGAAGCCAAGGCCACCAAGAACCCGGACGTTGCTCGTCTGCTGGGCACTGACGGTGAATACGGCAAAGACCTGAAAGTGAAGAAAGACTGGGTCGTGCAGATCGTCAAGCAAGTGGGTAACTACGGTGAAGTGTTCGAGAAAAACCTCGGCAAGAGCACGCCACTGGCCATCGACCGCGGGCTGAACGCTCTGTGGAACAACGGCGGCATTCAATACGCACCACCAGTGCGCTGATGGTTCTATCACCCGGTGGGCCAACCGCCGGGTGATGTTCTGTTCCATTCTTTGCGGGGCACTTCATGCAAAATTCAATCGGCGCACCAAAGCAGAGGCTCAGCCTCAGCGATCCAAGAGTGCGTGCGTGGCTATTTCAGATCATCACCATTGTCGCGGTGGTCTCGATGGGCTGGTATCTGTTCGACAATACGCAGACCAACCTTCAGCACCGGGGCATCACCTCCGGTTTCAGCTTTCTGGAGCGCAGTGCCGGATTCGGCATCGCTCAACACCTGATCGACTACACCGAATCGGACAGCTATGCCCGGGTGTTTGTCATCGGCCTGCTCAATACGCTGCTGGTGACTTTCATCGGCGTGATCCTGGCGACGATCCTCGGGTTCATCGTCGGTGTGTCACGGCTGTCGAAAAACTGGATCATTTCCAAGTTGGCGACGGTGTATGTAGAGGTTTTCCGTAACATTCCGCCGCTGCTGCAGATCCTGTTCTGGTACTTCGCGGTGTTCCTGACCATGCCGGGGCCGCGCAACAGCCATAATTTCGGCGACACCTTCTTCGTCAGCAGCCGCGGCCTGAACATGCCGGCCGCGTTGACGGCGGACGGTTTCTGGCCGTTTGTGGTCAGCATAGTCGTGGCCATTGTCGCCATCGTGCTGATGAACCGCTGGGCCACCAAACGCTTCGAAGCGACCGGCGTGCCTTTCCATAAATTCTGGGTGGGTCTGGCGCTGTTTCTGGTGATCCCTGCGCTGTGCGCATTGCTCTTCGGCGCGCCAGTGCACTGGGAAATGCCGAAGCTGCAAGGTTTCAACTTCGTCGGTGGCTGGGTGCTGATCCCGGAACTGCTGGCGCTGACCCTGGCCCTGACCGTGTACACCGCGGCGTTTATCGCCGAGATCGTGCGCTCGGGCATCAAGTCGGTCAGCCACGGCCAGACCGAAGCGGCGCACTCGTTGGGTCTGCGCAACGGTCCGACCCTGCGCAAGGTGATCATCCCGCAAGCCTTGCGCGTGATCATTCCGCCGCTGACCAGCCAGTACCTGAACCTGGCGAAGAACTCCTCGCTGGCGGCCGGTATCGGTTACCCGGAAATGGTCTCGTTGTTTGCCGGTACGGTGCTGAATCAGACCGGGCAGGCGATCGAGGTGATTGCTATCACCATGAGCGTGTACCTGGCGATCAGTATCAGCATTTCTCTGCTGATGAACTGGTACAACAAGCGCATTGCGCTGATCGAGCGGTAAGGAAAAGCGCATGACGACTCATACATTCAAACCTGACATGCCACCCCCGAACCGCAGCATCGGTGTCGTGGCGTGGATGCGCGCGAACATGTTCTCCAGTTGGCTCAACACCCTGCTGACCCTGTTCGCGTTCTACCTGATCTACCTGGTGGTGCCGCCGATCCTGAGCTGGGCGATCCTCGATGCCAACTGGGTCGGCACCACGCGCGCCGACTGCACCAAGGAGGGCGCCTGCTGGGTGTTCATCCAACAGCGTTTCGGCCAGTTTATGTACGGTTACTACCCGACAGACCTGCGCTGGCGCGTGGACCTGACCGTGTGGCTGGCGGTCATCGGGGTGGCACCGTTGTTCATCTCGCGCTTTCACCGTAAAGCGGTGTACGGGCTGAGTTTCCTGGTGCTGTACCCGATCATTGCCTACTTCCTGCTGCATGGCGGGCTCTTCGGCCTGAGCACCGTGGCGACCAGCCAGTGGGGCGGCCTGATGCTGACCTTGGTGATCGCCACCGTCGGTATTGCCGGTGCATTGCCGCTGGGCATCGTGCTGGCGCTGGGTCGTCGTTCGAACATGCCGGCGATTCGGGTGGTCTGCGTGACTTTCATCGAATTCTGGCGCGGCGTGCCGTTGATCACGGTGCTGTTCATGTCCTCGGTGATGCTGCCGTTGTTCCTGCCTGAAGGCATGAACTTCGACAAACTGCTGCGGGCACTGATCGGCGTGATCCTGTTCCAGTCGGCCTATGTGGCCGAAGTGGTGCGTGGCGGTCTGCAGGCGATTCCAAAGGGTCAGTACGAAGCGGCTGCCGCCATGGGCCTCGGTTACTGGCGCAGCATGGGCCTGGTGATTCTGCCGCAAGCCCTGAAGCTGGTAATCCCTGGCATCGTCAACACCTTCATTGCGCTGTTCAAGGACACGAGCCTGGTGATCATCATCGGCCTGTTCGACTTGCTCAACAGCGTCAAGCAAGCCGCCGCCGACCCGAAATGGTTGGGCATGGCCACCGAAGGTTATGTATTCGCGGCCCTGGTGTTCTGGATTTTCTGTTTTGGTATGTCGCGCTATTCCATGCATCTGGAACGCAAGCTCGACACTGGCCACAAGCGTTAGGAGTTCTGTAATGAGCGAAGCAATCAAAAAGCCTGTGAGCCCTGAAGGCATTATTCAGATGCAGGGCGTGAACAAGTGGTATGGCCAGTTCCATGTGTTGAAAGACATCAACCTCAACGTCAAGCAGGGCGAGCGCATCGTCCTGTGCGGCCCGTCGGGTTCCGGCAAATCCACCACCATCCGTTGCCTCAACCGTCTGGAAGAACACCAGCAGGGCCGCATCGTGGTCGATGGCGTGGAGTTGACCAACGACCTCAAGCAGATCGAAACGGTCCGCCGTGAAGTCGGCATGGTGTTCCAGCATTTCAACCTGTTCCCGCAC
>DQGF01000542.1:6987-7158 GCA_003525045.1 Pseudomonas sp.
TCAACCTGTTCCCGCACCTGACCATCCTGCAGAACTGCACCCTGGCACCGATGTGGGTGCGCAAGATGCCCAAGCGCAAGGCCGAAGAAATCGCCATGCATTACCTGGAGCGCGTCCGCATCCCGGAGCAGGCGCACAAGTTTCCGGGGCAACTGTCCGGCGGTCAGCAAC
>DQGF01000573.1:0-5788 GCA_003525045.1 Pseudomonas sp.
AATTTCACTGCCACGCCGAGATAGCCGACACGCTCGGCCAGCTCGCGCCAGTAGGTTTCAGGCCAGTGCTTGGTGTCCCAGGTGGTGCCGTGCAGGAACACCACGTAAGGATTTTTGCGCGGCAATTCCACCAGGCGGTCGATATTGAGACCGTAGTCGCCCAGACCTTTGGGCAAGTCATAACCCAAAGCCACGGCGAACAACTGACGCACCCGCTCCACCGCGTGTTGCCCCCGGGCCACGGACAGACGCCGGGAATAAAAGCGTGCGGCGATCGGCTCGCGCGCAGAATGCTTGTCCAGCCCGGCCACCGGGGCTTTGACGTACCGGGTCAGCAACGCGCTTTTCAGCAGGCCCTGGGCATCGATCACCAAGTCATATTGTGTGGCGCGAACGCTTTGCTTGAAGCGCTTCCACTCGCCACTCTTGATGGTCTTCCAGATGTTCTTGCGCCAGCGACGAATCGCTACCGGAATCACCTTGCCCACGGCCGGGTGCCAGGTCGGAATTTCGGCGAAACCCTCTTCCACCACCCAGTCGAACTGGATGCCGGGGATCGCCCGCGCCGCGTCGGTCAGCGCCGGCAACGCGTGAATCACGTCGCCCAGCGAAGAAGTCTTGATCAGCAGAACCCGCAAACTATTTGACCTCGACCACAGTGCCCTGCAACCGCTGCAAGGCTTCGTTCACCGCTTGCGGCATCAGCTGGCGCAGGCAGTTGTAATGGCCGAAGCGGCACGTGCGATCGAAGCACGGACTGCATTCGATGCCCAGGCGCACGATCTCGACGTGTTCGGCCAATGGCGGCGTAAAGCCCGGCGAGGTCGAGCCGTAGACCGCCACCAATGGGCGATTCAGCGCGGCGGCGACGTGCATCAGGCCCGAGTCGTTGGACACCACCGAGTCGGCACAGGACATCAAGTCGATGGCTTCGGCCAGCGACGTGCCGCCGCTGAGGTTCACCGACTCTTCACGCAGGCCGGGAATCAGCCGCGACCGGATGTCTTCGCCGACGGCATGATCGTTCTTCGAACCGAACAACCAGACTTGCCAGCCTTCGCGAATCTTCACTTCGGCGACCTTGGCGTAGTGCTCGGACGGCCAGCGCTTGGATTCGCCGAACTCGGCACCGGGGCACAGCGCCAACACCGGACGGTCGAGGGCCAGACCAAATTTGGCCAGTGCCGCTTCGCGGGTGACCCGATCGATTTGCAGGCTCGGCCGTGGATAAGGCTTAGGCAGATCAGCGCCAGGTTCAAACGCCAGCGCCATGAAGCGCTCGATCATCAGCGGATAACGTTCTTTATCCAGGGTGCGCACGTCGTTGAGCAGGCCGTAACGGAACTCGCCGCGCCAACCGGTGCGCTTCGCAATGCCGGCGAAGAACGGCACCAACGCCGACTTCAGGGAATTGGGCAACAGGATCGCCTGGTCATACTGGCCAACCAGGGATTTGCCGATGCGCCGACGGGTCGCCAGTTCCAGGACACCGTGGCCGAGCGGAAAGCTCAAGGCCTGGCGCACTTCGGGCATGCGCTCAAGAATCGGCCGGCTCCACTCGGGGGCCAGCACGTCGATTTCGCAGTGCGGGTGGCGTTGCTTGAGACACTGAAAAAGTGTCTGCGCCATCACCATGTCACCGACCCAACTGGGCCCAACGATCAGAATTTTCATGTGGTTTCCATAAACGAACCGGGGAGGCATACGCCTCCCCGTTCGAGAATCAGCTTAACCCCAGCTCACGCCAGATTCGCAGTACCTGCCGTCGTTCTTCCGCGAACTGGTCGCCGGGTATCACCCCGGGGTCCTTCTGCAAGGCCTGCCGGTGGGCGGCGGAGCGGTAGGCTTTATAGGCCTCACGCAACAGGCTGGCGTCTTCGGCGGGCATCAGCCCCTCCTCCTCCAACCCTTCCAGAATGCGGATGTTATCGGTCCAGCGCAGCAATGACGGGTGCGTTTTCGACCACGCCAGGGCCGCGTATTGCACCATAAATTCAATATCGACGATACCTCCGGCGTCCTGCTTGAGATTGAACGGCGCCGTGGCCTCGAAGGCATTTGCCCCGGTGCCTGCTGCGGTGCTCTTGCTGCCGAGGTTATCGCGCATCTTGGCGCGCATCTCGCTGACCTCCTGACGCAAGGTCGCCAGGTCTCGTGATTTGCCCAATACCGCCGCACGAACTTTTTCGAACGCCTGGCCGACATCCTCACTGCCCACCAGTACCCGCGCCCGCACCAAGGCCTGATGCTCCCAGGTCCAGGCTTCGTTTTCCTGATAACGGGCAAACGCCCCCAGGGAACTCACCAGCAACCCCGAAGCACCGGACGGACGCAGGCGCATATCCACTTCATATAGCTGACCGGAGTTGGTCTGGGTCGTCAGCAAGTGAATGATTCGCTGCCCCAGCCGAGTAAAGAACTGGGCGCCATCGATAGGTTTCGGCCCATCGGTTTCCGCCTGCGGATCGCCGTCGTGGATGAATACCAGGTCCAGGTCCGAACCATGTCCGAATTCCAGACCGCCGACTTTCCCGTAGCCGACAATGATGAATCCGGGATCGCACAGACTGCCGTCGGTGCGCAGCGGCGTACCGTATTTGGCCACGGTCTGGCGCCAGGCCAGGGCCAGCACCTGTTCGAGGATCGCCTCGGCGAGCCAGGTCAAGTAATCACTGACTTTCATCAATGGCAGGCTGCCGACGATCTCCGAGGCGGCCACCCGCAAGCGGTGCGCCAGTTTGAAATTTCGCAGGGCTTCCATCTGCTGCTCGAGGTCGTCCTCGGGAATCCGTATCAGGCGCTCACGCAACTCGGCGGCCAGTTCCGGCGCCAAGGGCGGCTTGAACAGCCGGCCTTCGTTGAGCAATTCATCGAGCAGCAGCGGGAAGCGAGTGATTTGTTCGGCGATCCACGGGCTCGCGGCGCACAGGGTCAGCAAGCGTCGCAGCGCACCGGGGTTCTCGGTCAGCAACACCAGGTACGCGGAACGGCGGGCCACGGCTTCAACCAGCGGCAGCACCCGCTCCAATACCAGATCAGGATTAGCGTGTTCCACGGCTTGGGCCAGTAATCGCGGGATGAAGGCATCAAGACGCTCGCGCCCCAGACGCTGCATGGCGCGCAACTGCGGGCTACCGCGCAGGCCGGCCAAGGCTTTCAGGGCCTTGGTGGCATCGGTGAAACCGCCCTCTTCCAACTGGCGACATGCCGCTTCTTCGTTCTGGGCCTCTTCCCACAACGGCAGCCATTCACCGCCTACCACCACTTCGCTCTCGGAGCCCTCCTCTTCGTCGGGGTCGGCGATCACCTGACCGAAGTGCCATGCCACCCGGCCGCGCCAATACATGAGCTGCTCATGGAAAGCTGGCCAATCGGCGAAGCCCAGCATAAAGGCAATGCGCGCTTGATCCTGAGCGCCGTCCGGCAGCATCTGGGTCTGGCGGTCGGCAATCGCCTGGATCGCGTGTTCGGTGTAGCGCAGGAATTCGTAGCCTTCGCGCAGTTCGCTGACCACCGCCGGCGGCAGGTAACCCTGGCCTTCCAGGGTGCTCAGTACTTTCAATAGAGGACGTTGCTGCAAGCTCAGGTCACGACCACCATGAATCAGCTGAAAAGCCTGGGCAATAAATTCCACCTCTCGGATACCGCCGGAGCCGAGCTTGATATTGTCGGCCATGCCCTTGCGCCGCACTTCCTGCTGGATCAGCTGCTTCATGGTGCGCAGCGCTTCGATGGCCGAGAAGTCCAGATAACGCCGGTAAACGAACGGCCGCAACAGGTCGAGTAACTGGGCGCCGGCCGCTTGATCGCCAGCCACCACCCGCGCCTTGATCATGGCATAGCGCTCCCAGTCGCGGCCCTGATCCTGGTAATACTGCTCCAGCGCATTGAAGCTCAGCACCAATGCGCCCGCCGAACCGTACGGCCGCAGGCGCATGTCGACACGGAACACAAAGCCGTCGACGGTCATCGGGTCCAGCGCCTTGATCAGGCGCTGGCCCAGACGGATGAAAAACTCCTGGTTATCCAGCGAGCGCTTCACGCCGACGGTTTCACCGCCCTCGGGATAGGCAAAGATCAGGTCGATGTCCGAGGACAGGTTCAGCTCGACCGCGCCGAGTTTGCCCATGCCGAGGATGACCATCTGCTGTGGTTCACCACTGCGCCGGCCGGTGGGCACGCCGAATTGCTGACAATGCCGCGAGTACAACCACTGATAAGCCTGATCGATGCTGGCATCGGCCATGTCCGAGAGGTCGCGGCAGGTCTGGACCAGATCGGCCTGACGGGTCACGTCGCGCCAGATGATTCGCACCTGGTGGCGATTGCGCTGGCGGCGCAGGGCGCGAGCGAGTTCATCGTCGGTTTCAACCGAGCTCACCGCTGCCGCAATCTGCCCGCACAACTCACCGGGCGCAAAACTGCGGTCCAATTCGCCGGACTGCACCAGCTCCAGCAACATGAAAGGGTCACGCGTACTCTGTTCAATCACGAAGTCGCTGGAAGCGGTGACACGGGCCAATTGTGCCCAGCGTTCAGGCGTCCAGCTGGACAGACCGCGGTCGTCGTCCAACTCGGCGACGGCCGTACGCAACGACTGCTCGGCACGGATAACAACCGGCAGGAGAATGCCGGGCAGTTCGGCAAGCGAAGGGAGGCTCATGGTCTATCCTTGATCGGCGTGTAGAGGGCTGCATGTAGTGATTTGCGAAAACACACTACGTGATCGACTGTCGAACAAAGGTTAGAAATAGCTGATATTTCTTGATTTTTGGCAGTCAGCATCAAGCTTTCACCTTTTCTGATTGGTAAAAGACCAACCTTAACGATTATTCTCACAACGCAGCTGGAGGCCATAAGCCGCTCATCTGTAGTTTTACTACTCGTCTATACATTCGAAAGGCTGAAATGCCCGATGATTTGTAGTAAAACTACACGCCGCCGGAACAACCTCTCGGCAATCCAAGAATTTATCGTCTGCCCACAAGGCCAGTCGCAAACTCAGGCAACCGATTCTGGAAGCCTTTCCGCCCTGGAGCAAGCCATGCAAGACCTCGATCCCGTCGAAACCCAGGAATGGCTGGACGCCCTGGAATCGGTTCTCGACAAAGAAGGCGAAGACCGTGCTCATTATCTGATGACCCGTATGGGTGAACTCGCGACCCGCAGCGGTTCGCAGTTGCCTTACGCCATCACCACGCCATACCGCAACACCATCCCCGTTACCCACGAAGCACGCATGCCTGGCGACCTGTTCATGGAACGCCGCATTCGCTCGTTGGTACGCTGGAACGCGATGGCCATGGTGATGCGGACGAACCTGAAAGATTCTGACCTGGGTGGTCACATCTCCAGCTTCGCCTCCAGCGCTACGCTGTACGACATCGGCTTCAACTATTTCTTCCAGGCCCCGAGCGACGAACACGGCGGCGACCTGATCTACTTCCAGGGCCACACCTCGCCAGGCGTTTACGCCCGCGCATTCATGGAAGGCCGCATCACCGAAGACCAGATGAACAACTTCCGCCAGGAAGTCGACGGTCAAGGCTTGTCGTCCTACCCACACCCATGGCTGATGCCTGATTTCTGGCAGTTCCCGACCGTCTCCATGGGTCTGGGTCCGATCCAGGCGATCTACCAGGCACGCTTCATGAAGTACCTGGAAGCCCGTGGCTTTATCCCTGAAGGCAAGCAAAAAGTCTGGTGTTTCCTGGGCGACGGCGAGTGCGACGAGCCGGAATCCCTGGGCGCGATCTCGCTGGCTGGCCGCGAGAAGCTCGACAACCTG
>DQGF01000573.1:6144-8254 GCA_003525045.1 Pseudomonas sp.
CGCGGCAACGGCAAGATCATCCAGGAACTCGAAGGCGTGTTCCGCGGTGCTCAGTGGAACGTGACCAAAGTCATCTGGGGCCGTTTCTGGGACCCACTGCTGGCCAAAGACGTTGACGGTATCCTGCAACGCCGCATGGACGAAGTCATCGACGGCGAGTACCAGAACTACAAAGCCAAAGACGGCGCGTTCGTGCGTGAACACTTCTTCAACTCGCCAGAACTCAAGGCGATGGTTGCCGATCTGTCCGACGACGAGATCTGGAAGCTCAACCGTGGTGGTCACGACCCGTACAAGGTCTACGCGGCGTACCACGAAGCGGTCAACCACAAAGAACAACCGACCGTCATCCTGGCCAAGACCATCAAGGGTTATGGCACCGGTGCCGGCGAAGCGAAGAACACTGCGCACAACACCAAGAAAGTTGATGTTGAAAGCCTGAAGCTGTTCCGCGATCGTTTCGACATTCCGGTCAAGGATTCCGAACTGGAAAACCTGCCGTTCTTCAAGCCGGAGCCGAACAGCGCCGAGGCCCGCTACCTGAGCGAGCGCCGCACTGCACTGGGCGGTTTCGTGCCACAGCGTCGCGCAAAGAGCTTCAACATTCCGACCCCGGCACTCGATACCCTCAAGGCTATCCTGGACGGCTCGGGCGACCGTGAAATCTCCACCACCATGGCGTTCGTGCGGATCCTCGCGCAACTGGTCAAGGACAAGGAAATCGGTTCGCGCATCGTGCCGATCATCCCGGACGAAGCCCGTACCTTCGGTATGGAAGGCATGTTCCGTCAGTTGGGCATCTACTCCTCCGTCGGCCAGCTCTATGAGCCAGTCGATAAAGACCAGGTGATGTTCTACAAGGAAGACAAGAAGGGCCAGATCCTCGAAGAGGGCATCAACGAAGCAGGCGCCATGAGCTCCTTCATCGCTGCCGGTACTTCGTACTCCAGTCACAACCAGCCAATGCTGCCGTTCTACATCTTCTACTCGATGTTCGGCTTCCAGCGTATCGGCGACCTGGCCTGGGCCGCTGGCGACAGCCGCACCCGTGGCTTCCTGATCGGCGGCACCGCCGGCCGGACCACGCTGAACGGCGAAGGCCTGCAACACGAAGACGGTCACAGCCACATCCTGGCGGGCACCATCCCGAACTGCCGCACCTTTGATCCAACCTACGGCTACGAGCTGGCGGTGATCATCCAGGACGGCATGAAGAAGATGACCGAAGAGCAGCAGGACGTTTTCTACTACATCACCGTGATGAACGAATCCTATCAGCAGCCAGCCATGCCGGCCGGTGTCGAGGAAGGCATCATCAAGGGCATGTACCTGCTCGAGGAAGACACCCGCGAAGCGGCACACCACGTTCAGCTGATGGGCTCCGGCACCATCCTGCGTGAAGTCCGTGAAGCGGCGAAGATTCTGCGTGAACAGTTCAACGTTGGCGCTGACGTCTGGAGCGTTACCAGCTTCAACGAACTGCGTCGCGATGGCCTGGCCGTCGAGCGCACCAACCGTCTGCACCCGGGCCAGAAGCCTAAACTGAGCTACGTCGAAGAGTGCCTGAACGGCCGTAAAGGTCCGGTCATCGCCTCTACCGACTACATGAAGCTGTTCGCTGAGCAAATTCGTCAGTGGGTCCCGTCCAAGGAATTCAAAGTCCTGGGCACCGACGGTTTCGGCCGCAGTGACAGCCGCAAGAAGCTGCGTCACTTCTTCGAAGTCGACCGTCATTTCGTGGTGTTGGCAGCCCTGGAAGCCTTGGCTGACCGTGGTGATATCGAACCTAAGGTGGTGTCTGAAGCCATCGCCAAGTTCGGGATCAACCCGGAAAAACGCAACCCACTGGACTGCTGAGGAGACACTCTGTGAGCGAACTCATTCGCGTACCTGACATCGGCAGCGGTGAAGGTGAAGTAATTGAACTGTTTGTAAAGGTCGGCGACCGCATCGAAGCCGAGCAGAGCATCCTGACACTTGAGTCGGACAAGGCGAGCATGGAAGTTCCTGCTCCCAAGGCCGGCATCGTCAAAAGCCTGAAAGTGAAACTGGGCGATCGCCTGAAAGAAGGCGACGAGCTGCTGGAGCTGGAAGTCGAAGGTGCCGCTGC
>DQGF01000573.1:8578-19897 GCA_003525045.1 Pseudomonas sp.
CTGCGCCAGCAGCCAAGGCTGAAGAGAAACCGGCTGCCGCTCCTGCGCCGGCTGCTCCTGCTGCCGCACCCGCTGCTGCTGCCACTCAGCAAGTGCACGTGCCGGACATCGGTTCGTCGGGAAAGGCCCAGATCATCGAGATCCAGGTCAAGGTCGGCGATACCGTCGAGGCTGATCAGTCGCTGATCACCCTGGAATCCGACAAGGCCAGCATGGAAATCCCTTCGCCCGCCGCTGGCGTGGTCGAAAGCATCAGCGTCAAGCTCAACGACGAAGTGGGTACCGGCGACCTGATTCTGGCCCTGAAAGTGGCAGGTGCTGCGGCACCGGCTGCTGCTGCGCCAGCTCAGGCGGCTGCTCCTGCCGCCGCTGCTCCGGCACCAGCCGCGGCCCCGGCTGCGCCTGTTGCCGACTCTGTTCAGGACATTCATGTTCCGGACATCGGTTCGGCGGGCAAGGCCAAGATCATCGAAGTCCTGGTCAAGGCCGGCGACACCGTTGAAGCCGACCAGTCGCTGATTACCCTGGAATCCGACAAGGCGAGCATGGAAATTCCATCGCCTGCCGCCGGCGTGGTGGAAAGCGTTTCCATCAAGCTGGATGACGAAGTCGGTACCGGCGACCTGATTCTGAAGCTGAAAGTCAAAGGCGTTGCGCCTGCGGCTGCTCCGGCTCCGGTCGCTGCTGCTGCACCTGCGGCGGCCAAGACTGAAGCCGCCCCTGCGGCCGCTGCTCCGGCACCTGCCGCGCCGGCTGCTGCACCGGCCAAGCCGGGCGCCAAGGTTCACGCAGGCCCTGCGGTGCGCCAACTGGCTCGTGAGTTCGGCGTCGAGCTGAGCGCGGTCAGCCCAAGCGGCCCGCACGGTCGTGTGCTCAAAGAAGACGTGCAGGTTTACGTCAAGGCCATGATGCAGAAGGCCAAGGAAGCACCGGCCGCCGCTGCTGGTGCAACCGGCGGCGCGGGCATCCCGCCGATTCCGGTCGTGGACTTCAGCCGCTTCGGTGAAACCGAAGAAGTGCCGATGACCCGCCTGATGCAAATCGGCGCGTCGAGCTTGCACCGCAGCTGGTTGAACATTCCGCACGTGACTCAGTTCGACTCGGCTGATATCACTGACCTGGAAGCGTTCCGTGTCGCTCAGAAAGCCGTTGCAGAGAAGGCTGGCGTCAAGCTGACCATCCTGCCGCTGCTGCTCAAATCCTGCGCGCATTTGCTCAAGGAACTGCCGGACTTCAACAGTTCGCTGGCACCAAGCGGCAAAGCGATCATCCGCAAGAAGTACGTGAACATCGGCTTCGCGGTCGACACCCCTGAAGGCCTGCTGGTACCGGTCATCAAGAACGTCGACCAGAAGAGCCTGTTGCAACTGGCAGCCGAAGCCGCCGTGCTGGCCGCCAAAGCCCGCGACAAAAAGCTCACCGCTGACGACATGCAAGGCGCCTGCTTCACCATTTCCAGCCTCGGCCACATTGGCGGCACCGGCTTCACGCCGATCGTCAACGCGCCGGAAGTGGCGATCCTCGGTGTTTCCAAGGCAACCATCCAGCCAGTCTGGGACGGCAAAGCCTTCCAGCCGAAACTGATGCTGCCACTGTCGTTGTCCTACGATCACCGTGTGATCAACGGCGCCGCTGCTGCACGCTTCACCAAGCGTCTGAGCGATCTGCTGGCGGACATCCGCACCATCCTGCTGTAACACCGGCCGGCCCTCCTTCACTGGAGGGCCAGTTGGGTTCCACGTTTTCCGAGCGCCACGCTCGTACCTCAACCCCGCCCATCAGGCGGGGCTTTTTTTGCCTGAAGCTTTTTCCCTGAAGTGAATGTTTCCTACATTTGTAGCTGACATCGCCCACAACTCGAATCCATTTCAGCTCAATATTTTTTAGGGTCCAATAACTAGGATCGGTTAGACGGTTTTTTTCAATACAATCGTTAAAACCTAACTCCCCTGATTAATTAAAAGTCGAATGGACTCGAATATGCAAAAACCAACAGTCGGCCCTATTATTGGTCACACTACAACTAACCACGTGCGTATCTTCTTGCGTGGCGAATTACAGAAAGACACTTCGGTATTTGCGGGTGTTCGTTTTCGACGGACGGGTGAAGAACATTGGTCCACCGGTGTTTTTGCAAAACTCGAAAGCAGGCGCGACATGTCTGAAGTCATCGCACTCAACGATCTTGTAGCCGAAACCCATTACGAATATCAGGCCGGCTGGTTCAGCGCCGTGAATCCGGCGCACACCCCACAGACGGCCCAGGAGCTGGCGCTGCAATGGCCGCCCCAGATCCATCGCTTTCGCACCCGTTCCAGCCAGGCCACACTGCCAAGGGCTTACATCACAGGGTCTTGCCGTTATTTGCGCATGACCGCAGGAATTGCAGCCATGCCTCATCAGGGCGACAGGATCTTCGCTTCTATTTCACGCCTGACGGAGCAGGCCGACCCACCTGTCAGCGCCATGCTGATGACGGGCGACCAGATCTATGTCGACGACCTGAACTTCATTGCACCTGATCGCGAATTCAAAGAGATTCTGAGCAAATACCGCACGGCTTTTTCGCAACCCAACATTGCCACCTTGATGTCCAACCTGCCTATTTATATGATCCTTGATGATCATGAGATCGAAGACAACTGGCCCGCCAACAGAAGCAAGGCCGATGATATTTTATATACCAACGCAATAGGCGCGTATGAGTTATATCAGGCCAGCCATAGCCCGGCACATGAGTTGTCCAGCAACGGACAAATAAACAAACAACTGGATAGGTATTGGTATCAATTTACCGAAGGTGATATCGAGTGGTTTGTCACAGACACTCGAACCCGACGCGATCTCTCGAACAATAATCGGCGCATCCTCGACGACGCCCAGGAACAGGCTTTATGCGACTGGTTGATTCACAGCCCGGCCCGGGTCAAATTCGTAGTGACCAGTGTGATGTTCTACCCCGACCGCAAGCGCCAGGGCGATGACGCCTGGCAAGCCTTTCCCGAGCAGCGGCTACGGTTACTTGAGACTATTCGTACACAGGGTATCCAGAACGTCTTCTTCATTTCCGGTGATATCCACGGCTCACTGACCAGTCGGCTGACCCACAGCGAAGACCCGGGCTTCGAGGTTCACACCATCGTGTCTTCGCCGTTATGCAACAGCAAAATGCTGCCCTATGCCAAAGCGTCCACCTTCATCCTCGATCAACCATTGGTTCGAACAGCCGCGGGAGACTATCGTCACGAACTGACCAGCGAGGTCATCAGCCAGGACAACTTCGCCCACCTGATCGTCGACACAGAACAGATTCGCGTCAGTTATCACGACCGGGACGGCAATCTGCTGCAATCGACAAACATCAGATTGCGTTAAGCCCGCATTACTTTCGGCCTTCGGCTGGAGAAATCCTTTCTCCTGCCGACATAGTCTTATAGCACTTGGCCTTCACGTCTCTTGTCAGTCAGTGTCGCAATGATGCAACCTTGCCGCAGGCAACAGTAAAGAGGGCGAGAGCCCGGCGCGATCAGCATATTCGAAGCGAGTTTCCCTCCCTATGAAAAGCCAACCCGATGCCGCCAGCCGTATGGTGGCCGAGGTAGTGACGCAGTTGCCTGTGCCCTCGCGGCTGGGCATGCTGCGTTTCGAACGGCTGAATGAACCGAGCTGGGCGCTACTGTTTCTTGATCCCAATTGCGAACGACAGTTTGGTCAGCCGGCCATGGAGCTTTGTGCCCTGGTCGACTCACCCTACGCCAGCCTGATGGAGCCCGAAGCGCGCTATCACCTGCACGACGCGATCCAGCAGCAACTCAGCGACAGCCCCCATTACCTGATCCGCTACAAACTGCACACCGTCAAAGGCTCCCTGAGTCTGCTCGAACTGGGCGAAGCCTACCGACAACACAATCGACACCTGCTGCGCGGCTACCTGATGGTCGTGGACGGATTATTCGAGGGCGAACAACTGCTACCGACGCTGGACCTGGAAACCCAGAACTCGCGCCTGCAAATCGCTCTGGAACTCAATCAGCGCACCCAGCAGGAACAACTCCTGCACCTGGACCGGGTGCGCGCCCAGCAAGACCTGATTCTGCTGCTGACCCGCCAACGCTACAGCACCAACAACTCCCTGCTCGAAGCCGCCGAACTGATCACCCGCAGCGCCTGCGACATCTACGAAATCGACTGCGCCAGCCTATGGAACCTCGAAGGTTCGCTGCTATCGCCGATCTCGGCCTATCACCGTGCCACCCAGGAATATCAACTGCCGGAGCCGATCAACGTCAGCGACTTCCCCGACTACATGGAAGCCCTGCACAGCAGCCGCGCCATTGACGCCCACAACGCCATGCGCGACCCGCGTACCCGGGTAATGGCCGAGAGTCTGCGTCCACGAGACGTGAACGCCAAGCTCGACGCCAGTATCCGTGTCGATGGCCAAGTGGTCGGCGTGCTCTGCCTGGAACAGATAGGTACGCCCCGTGCCTGGCAGTCCGATGAAATCGCCTTCGCTGGCGAGCTGGCGGATCAGTTCGCCCAGGTCATCAACAACCACAAACGCCGCACCGCCACCAGCGCCTTGCACCTGTTCCAGCGTGCGGTGGAACAAAGCGCCAACGCCTTCCTGCTGGTCAATTGCGACGGCGTGGTGGAGTACGTCAACCCAAGCTTCACGGCGATCACCCAGTACACCACCGATGAAGTCCATGGCCAGCAGCTGTCGGAACTGCCGGCGCTGGAAAACCTCAGCGAACTGCTGTTTGACGCGCCCTCGGCGCTGACCATGAGCAACAGCTGGCAAGGCGAATTCAAAAGCCGGCGCAAGAACCTCGAACCCTACTGGGGCCAGTTATCGATTTCCAAGGTCTACGGCGATAACCGCGAGCTGACCCATTACATCGGTATCTATGAAGACATCACCCAGACCAAGCTTGCCCAGCAGCGCATCGAGCGCCTGGCCTACACCGACAACCTGACCAACCTCGGCAACCGCCCGGCATTCATCCGCAACCTCGATGAACGCTTCGCCCGAGACAGCAATACGCCGATCAGCCTGCTGCTGGTGGACATCGACAACTTCAAGCGGATCAACGACAGCCTTGGCCATCAGACCGGTGACAAGTTGCTGATCAGCCTGGCCCGGAGGCTGCGCAACAGCCTGAGCCCGAGCGGCAGCCTGGCGCGCTTTGCCAGTAACGAATTCGCTGTATTGCTGGACAACACCGACATCTGCGCTGGCCAGCAAGTCGCCAATCAATTGCTGGCGACCCTCGACAAGCCGATGTTCGTCGACAACCAATTGATCAGCGTCACCGGCTCCGTGGGCCTGGCCTGCGCGCCACTGCACGGGCGTGACCCGCAGACCCTGATGCGTAACGCCGGGTTGGCGCTGCACAAGGCCAAGGCCAACGGTAAACATCAGGTTCAAGTGTTCACCGAAGCGCTGAACGCCGAGGCCAGTTACAAACTATTCGTCGAGAACAACCTGCGCCGCGCCCTGACCCAGAACGAACTGGACGTGTTTTATCAGCCCAAGCTCTGCCTGCGCAGCGGTCGCCTGCTGGGGATGGAAGCCTTGCTGCGCTGGAACCATCCGGAAAAAGGCATGATCCGCCCGGACCAGTTCATCAGCGTCGCCGAAGAAACCGGCCTGATCATTCCGATCGGTAAATGGATCGCCCGTCAGGCCTGCCGCATGAGCAAGGACTTGACTGCCGCTGGCCTGGGCAATCTTCAGGTGGCGATCAACCTGTCGCCCAAACAGTTCTCCGACCCGGACCTGGTGGCGTCCATCGCCAACATCCTCAAGGAAGAAGCCCTGCCAGGCAGGCTGCTGGAACTTGAGTTGACGGAGGGCCTGCTGCTGGAAGCCACCGAAGACACCCACTTGCAGCTCGACCAGCTCAAGCGTCTGGGCCTGACCCTGGCCATGGACGACTTCGGTACTGGTTACTCGTCGCTCAGCTACTTGAAAAAATTCCCGATCGACATCATCAAGATCGATCGAAGCTTCATTCACGAAATTCCGGACAACCAGGACGACATGGAAATCACCTCCGCGGTGATCGCCATGGCCCACAACCTGAAACTCAAGGTCGTGGCTGAAGGCATCGAGACGGCCGAACAGTTGGCCTTCCTGCGCCGCCACCGCTGCGACGTCGGCCAGGGCTACCTGTTCGACCGACCCATTCCGGGCTCCGAGCTGATCGAAAAGCTTAAACGCTATCCGCGTGGTCCGATCGCCTGACAGCACACCGCAATCCCTTGTGGGAGCGAGCCTGCTCGCGAAAGCGGTGTATCAGTCGCCATCAATGTTTAATGTCACACCGCCTTCGCGAGCAGGCTCGCTCCCACAGGGGTAGTGCGTAACTGGACGGCATTGGGCAAACTGGCAGTCTGACTACTTATATCCCAACCTGACTGAGAGGACTGATGATGGTTCTGCGCTCGGAAATTCTGGTAAACAAAAACGTGCTCCCTACCAAAGAACAAGCTCTGCCTGGCCGCGAAACCCCAATGACCGTGCCGGAAAAACACTTCGTGCACGACGCCCCGCTGCTGGGTCCCTTCGCGATGGATGTGGATTTCGCGATCTTCGGCCTTGGCTGCTTCTGGGGCGCTGAACGCAAGTTCTGGCAGCGTGAAGGCGTGGTCAGTACGGCGGTGGGTTACGCTGGCGGCTTTACGCCGAACCCGACGTATGAAGAAGTCTGCTCGGGCCTGACTGGCCATAGCGAAGTGGTGCTGGTGGTCTACGAGCCGGAAAAAGTCAGCTACGACGCGCTATTGAAGATGTTCTGGGAACTGCACAATCCGACCCAGGGCATGCGCCAGGGCAATGACATCGGCACTCAGTATCGCTCGGTGGTCTATGCCACCAACCCAACTCAGCTGGCGGCTGCCAAGCACAGCGAGCAGGTGTTCCAGGCCGAACTGAGCAAAGCTGGCAAAGGCACCATCACCACCGAAATCGAAGAAGCTCCGACGTTCTACTTCGCCGAGGCGTATCACCAGCAGTACCTGGCCAAGAATCCTGAAGGGTATTGCGGGATTGGCGGTACAGGCGTGACTTGCCCGATCTAAAGATAGCTACAAGCGGCAAGTTACAAGCTACAAGCTAAAAGCCCTGCGCTGACTGCTTTTAACTTGCAGCTTGCCGCTTGAAACTTGCCGCTGCTACTCGGCAATCAACCAATCCATCTGCCACCCACCCTGAGTCTGCCCAAGCTTCTTCGACAACCACGGCAGCAACTCCCGCAATTCCTCTTCCAGCCCCCACGGCGGATTGGCAATCGCCAACCCGGACCCGTTCAGACTGTTCGGCGTATCCAGCGGATGCACCAACAACTCCACCCGCAACAATTTCGGCGCGCCCGTGCCAGCCAGGTCCTGATAAAAACGCCGCAACATGCGCTGGTCCTTCACCGGGTACCAGATCGCCGCCACGGTCTGCCGCATCCGGCCGATCGCCTCTTTCAGCGAGGCTGCGCAACGCTGCATCTCATCGAGCTGCTCGAACGGCGGATCAATCAACATCACTGCGCGCTTCTCCGGCACCGGCAACATCGCCCGCGGCACATGCCAGCCTTCGCCCAGATGCACCTTCACCCGACGATCACCCTTCATGTTGTCCTTGAGCAACACACCATCTTCCGGATGCTTCTCGTTGAGCAACACCCGATCCTGAGGACGGGTCAGACGCCGCGCCAACTCCGGCGACCCCGGGTAATAGCGCAACTGGCCATCCGGGTTCATCTCGTGCAGCACCGTCATGTAATCAGCGGTCAACGCCGGCAGATCCGGCTGATCCCACAAACGCGCAATGCCTTCCAGGTACTCACCGGTACGGCTGGCCTGGTCGCCCTGCAGGTCGTACAGACCAATGCCGGCGTGAGTGTCGAGATAGGCAAACGGCTGCTCCTTGCGCGACATCAAGGCGATGAGGCGGGTCAAGGTCAGGTGTTTGAACACGTCGGCGTGATTGCCGGCATGGAAGGCGTGACGATAATTCATGGCTGCTCCTGCGAAGGGCGGGAAGTTTACCTTGTACGGGGCTGGACGTCAGGGGTTCGCAGCCGAGCGGGCACTCTGCGCAGTGGCCGCGAGCACATCCCCTGCTGGAGCTGCCGGAGAAATCTTTCGTCTACTGAAAACAAAAAACGGCCCGCCTCCAAAAGGAAGCGGGCCGTTTTCGTACTTGGCGAAAGGTCAGAGCATCAGCTCATCCCGATCACTTGTTCAGGCGGAAATCTGCCTCGGCAGCGGCAAAGCGATGAAGCATACCGGCAGTCGGCGCGCCCAGTTTGCTGACGATGTAGATCGCCAGGCTGGCGAAGATGAAGCCCGGGATGATTTCGTACAGACCCAGCAATTCGAAGTGTTTCCACACGATCACGGTGATCGCGCCGACCAGGATACCGGCCAGTGCGCCGTCGCGAGTCATGTCTTTCCAGATCACCGAGATCAGGACGACAGGACCGAACGCAGCACCGAAACCGGCCCAAGCGTAGCTGACCAGACCCAGCACGCGATTTTCCGGATTCGCGGCCATCGCGATGGCGATCAGGGCAACCAGCAGCACCATGGCGCGACCGACCCAGACCAGTTCAACCTGGGAAGCGCTTTTACGCAGGAAGGTCTTGTAGAAGTCTTCGGTCAGGGCGCTCGAGCACACCAGCAATTGGCAGCTCAGGGTGCTCATCACAGCAGCCAGAATGGCCGACAGCAGTACACCGGCAATCCACGGGTTGAAGAGGATTTTCGCCAGTTCGATGAACACACGCTCGTGGTTTTCGCTCACTGGCATCGCCACGGCAGGGTTAGCCGAGAAGTAGGCAATACCAAAGAAGCCAACAGCCACGGTGCCGCCCAGGCACAGGATCATCCAGGTCATGGAGATGCGACGGGCATTGGCAATCGACTTGACCGAATCCGCCGCCATGAAACGCGCCAGGATGTGTGGCTGGCCGAAGTAGCCCAGGCCCCAGCCCATCAGCGAGATGACGCCGATGAAGGTGGTGTTTTTCAGCATATCGAAGTTGCTTGGATCTTGTGCTTCGATGGCCAGGAAGGTGGTGTCGATGCCGCCAGTGGCCAGCAGCACGATGATCGGCGTCAGCAACAGGGCGAAGATCATCAATGTGGCTTGTACGGTGTCAGTCCAGCTTACGGCCAGGAAACCACCGACGAAGGTGTAGGCAATCGTCGCCGCAGCACCGGCCCACAGCGCTGTCTCGTAGGACATGCCGAAGGTGCTTTCGAACAGACGGGCGCCGGCCACGATGCCGGATGCGCAGTAGATGGTGAAGAACACTAGGATCACGATTGCGGAGATGATCCGCAACAGACCGCTTTTGTCTTCGAAACGGCTGGAAAAGTAATCCGGCAGGGTGAGTGCATCACCGTTGTGCTCGGTCTGCACGCGAAGACGGCCGGCAACAAACAGCCAGTTCAGGTAGGCACCGACGATCAGGCCGATGGCGATCCAGCTTTCGGAAAGACCGGACATGTAGATAGCGCCCGGCAAGCCCATCAGCAACCAGCCGCTCATGTCGGAGGCGCCGGCGGACAATGCAGTCACGACACTGCCCAGGCTACGACCGCCAAGAATGTAGTCAGAAAGGTTGTTGGTGGAGCGATAGGCCATGAAGCCGATCAGCACCATTGCTGCGATGTAGATCACGAACGTGATCAGGGTTGGATTGCTTACGCTCATTAAGTTACGCCCTGGCTTTGTTTTTATGTAGCGGCGGTTGGTGAACCGCGCGCAAACGACGACGTTTGACAGACGATCCTGGATCCCGCGCATATATGACTGATGTTTCCCCAGGAAAGCCATCAGCCGGCACACCTGACTTTTATGCCAGGTTGCACCTTGGGCGCGAATGCTATTCAACAATACAAATAAGGTGCAACCAGTTTCTTGAGAATAAGTTGCACCCAGTCGGATTTATCTGAAAATGACCTGTTTTTGCTCCTTTTTAGGGCGTCAAAACTCATTCCTAGAGATAAAAGCACCAAGCAGGCGCGGTACGTTCGTACCGGAATTTATTTCCTGACGAACTGCGTAATATTCCGACAAAAAAAGGGTTGCACCCGGTTGCACCTCACCAGTTGCGCAGCTAATCTTGCCGCCAGCTGATGCCACGCGGTCGTGGCAAACATGAGGATAAAAATATGGCTACCACCACCCTAGGGGTCAAACTTGACGACCCGACCCGCGAGCGCCTCAAGGCCGCCGCGACCTCGATTGATCGCACGCCGCACTGGCTGATCAAGCAGGCAATTTTCAATTACCTGGAAAAACTCGAGGGTGGTGCAACCCTGACCGAGCTGAACGGTTTGACCAAGGATTCCGACGAAGCCGTCGATGTGCCGCTGGATCACGCTCACCAGTGCTTCCTTGAATTTGCCGAAAGCATCCTGCCGCAATCGGTGCTGCGTGCTTCGATCACCGCTGCCTACCGTCGCCCGGAACCCGAAGTGGTGCCGATGCTGATCGAACAGGCTCGCCTGCCGGCTGCGATGGCCGAAGCCACCAACAAACTCGCCGCCTCGATTGCAGAGAAACTGCGCAATCAGAAGAGCGCCGGCGGCCGTGCCGGGATTGTTCAGGGCTTGTTGCAGGAATTTTCCCTGTCGTCCCAGGAAGGCGTGGCGCTGATGTGCCTGGCCGAAGCGCTGCTGCGGATCCCGGACAAAGGCACCCGCGACGCGCTGATCCGCGACAAGATCAGCACCGGCAACTGGCACCCGCACTTGGGTAATAGCCCGTCGCTGTTCGTCAACGCCGCCACCTGGGGCTTGCTGCTGACCGGCAAACTGGTCGCCACCCACAATGAAGCCGGCCTGACATCGTCCCTGAGCCGCATCATCGGCAAGAGCGGCGAGCCGATGATCCGCAAGGGCGTCGACATGGCCATGCGCCTGATGGGCGAGCAGTTCGTCACCGGCGAAACCATCGCCGAAGCCTTGGCCAACGCCAGCAAGTTCGAAGCCAAGGGCTTCCGTTATTCCTACGACATGCTGGGTGAAGCCGCACTCACCGAGCTCGACGCCCAGAAGTACCTGGCCTCGTACGAACAAGCCATTCACTCGATCGGCAAAGCGTCTCACGGTCGTGGGATTTATGAAGGCCCGGGCATTTCCATCAAGCTCTCGGCGCTGCACCCGCGTTATAGCCGTGCGCAGTACGAGCGCGTGATGGATGAGCTGTATCCGCGCCTGCTGTCGCTGACCCTGTTGGCCAAGCAATATGACATCGGCCTGAACATCGACGCCGAAGAAGCCGACCGCCTCGAGCTGTCGCTGGATCTG
>DQGF01000573.1:20178-26363 GCA_003525045.1 Pseudomonas sp.
CCTCGAGCTGTCGCTGGATCTGCTGGAGCGCCTGTGCTTCGAGCCGCAACTGACCGGCTGGAACGGCATCGGTTTCGTGATCCAGGCTTACCAGAAGCGTTGCCCGTATGTGATCGATTACGTGATCGACCTGGCTCGCCGCAGCCGTCATCGCCTGATGATCCGCCTGGTGAAAGGCGCGTACTGGGACAGCGAAATCAAGCGCGCCCAGGTCGAAGGCCTGGAAGGCTATCCGGTCTACACCCGCAAGGTGTACACCGACGTGTCCTACATCGCCTGCGCCCGCAAACTGCTGTCGGTGCCGGAAGTCATCTACCCGCAGTTCGCCACCCACAATGCCCACACCCTGTCGGCGATTTACCACATCGCCGGTCAGAACTATTACCCGGGTCAGTACGAGTTCCAGTGTCTGCACGGCATGGGCGAACCACTGTACGAACAAGTTGTAGGCAAGGTTTCCGAAGGCAAGCTGAACCGTCCGTGCCGTGTGTACGCTCCGGTCGGCACTCACGAAACGCTGCTGGCGTACCTGGTACGTCGCCTGCTGGAAAACGGCGCGAACACCTCGTTCGTCAACCGTATCGCCGACCAGTCCATTTCGATTCAGGAGCTGGTGGCCGATCCAGTGGCCAGCATCGAGCAGATGGCGACGCAGGAAGGCGGCTTCGGCCTGCCGCACCCGCGTATCCCGCTGCCGCGTGACCTGTATGGCGCCGAGCGCGCCAACTCCAGCGGCATCGACATGGCCAACGAACATCGTCTGGCTTCTCTGTCCTGCGCCCTGCTGGCCACCGCTCATAACCACTGGAAAGCTGCGCCGATGCTCGGTTGCGCGTCCAGCACCGAAACACCTGCGCCCGTGCTGAACCCGTCCGATCTGCGTGACGTGGTCGGCCATGTACAGGAAGCGACCATCGAAGACGTCGACCATGCGATCCAGTGCGCGCTGAATGCTGCGCCGATCTGGCAGGCCACTCCGCCGGCCGAACGCGCCGCAATTCTGGAGCGTGCCGCCGATTTGATGGAAGGCGAGATCCAGCCGTTGATGGGCCTGCTGGCTCGCGAAGCCGGCAAGACCTTCGCCAACGCCATCGCCGAAGTGCGTGAAGCCGTGGACTTCCTGCGTTACTACGCAGTGCAGGCGCGCAACGATTTCAGCAACGACGCCCACCGCCCGTTGGGTCCGGTGGTCTGCATCAGCCCGTGGAACTTCCCGCTGGCGATTTTCAGTGGCCAGGTCGCTGCGGCACTGGCTGCCGGTAACCCGGTGCTGGCCAAACCTGCGGAACAAACGCCGCTGGTGGCTGCTCAAGCTGTGCGTTTGCTGCTTGAAGCCGGGATCCCGGAAGGCGTGCTGCAACTGCTGCCGGGTCGCGGCGAAACCGTTGGCGCCCGTCTGGTCGGCGACGATCGGGTCAAAGGCGTGATGTTCACCGGTTCCACCGAAGTCGCTCGTTTGCTGCAACGCAACGTCGCCGGTCGTCTGGATGCCCAAGGCCGTCCGATTCCGCTGATCGCCGAAACCGGTGGCCAGAACGCGATGATCGTCGACTCCTCGGCACTGACCGAACAAGTGGTGATCGACGTCGTATCGTCGGCCTTCGACAGCGCCGGTCAACGTTGCTCGGCGCTGCGGGTCCTGTGCCTGCAGGAAGATTCCGCTGACCGTGTCATCGAAATGCTCAAAGGCGCCATGGCGGAATGCCGTCTCGGTAATCCAGAGCGCCTGTCCGTGGACATCGGTCCGGTAATCGACGCTGAAGCCAAGGCTGGCATCGAGAAGCATATCCAGGCCATGCGCGACAAAGGTCGCAACGTGTATCAGGTGGCGATCGCCAATAGCGAAGAAGTCAAACGCGGCACCTTCGTGATGCCGACCCTGATCGAACTGGAAAGCTTCGACGAGCTGCAGCGGGAGATCTTCGGTCCGGTGCTGCACGTCGTTCGCTACAAGCGCAAAGATATCGATCAATTGATCGGTCAGATCAACGCTTCCGGCTACGGCCTGACCCTGGGCGTGCACACCCGCATCGACGAGACCATCGCCAAGGTGATCGACAACGTCAATGCCGGTAACGTCTATGTGAACCGCAACATCGTGGGTGCCGTGGTTGGCGTGCAACCGTTCGGCGGCGAAGGCCTGTCGGGTACTGGCCCGAAAGCCGGTGGTCCGCTGTACCTGTACCGTCTGCTGTCGACACGTCCTACCGATGCGATCGAACAATCCTTCGCTCGCGGCGACGCCATCGCTGCACCGGATGTCCGTCTGCGTGATGCCATGAGCAAACCGCTGACAGCGCTGAAGGCTTGGGCCGACAGCAACAAGTTCGCTGACCTGAGCACCCTCTGCGTGCAGTTCGCGGCGCAATCGCAAAGCGGGATCACCCGTGTCCTGGCGGGCCCGACCGGCGAGCGTAACAGCTACGCCATCCTGCCCCGCGAACACGTGCTGTGCCTGGCGGAGGTCGAAGGCGATCTGCTGACCCAACTGGCGGCGGTATTGGCCGTCGGCGGTTCGGCGGTTTGGCCGGAAGCTGAATTGACCAAGGCACTGTTTGCACGTTTGCCGAAGGAAATTCAGGCGAAGATCAAGTTGGTTTCCGACTGGAGCAAGGACGAAGTGGTGTTTGATGCGGTTCTGCATCATGGCCATTCCGACCAGCTGCGTGCGGTTTGCCAGCAGGTGGCCAAGCGTGCTGGGGCCATCGTTGGGGTTCATGGTTTGTCGCAGGGCGAAACCAGCATTGCGCTGGAGCGTCTGGTGATCGAGCGTGCGTTGAGCGTTAACACCGCAGCGGCGGGTGGTAACGCCAGCCTGATGACGATCGGTTAAAAACAGCTGCAAGTTTCAAGCTTCAAGCTGCAAGTAAAAGCAGTTGCGAACTCCGCAACCTGCTCTTCCTTGCAGCTTGAAACTTGCGGCTTGCAACTGCTCCTCTATCACCCTCATCAATCATCCTGTTCACCCCGCCCTGCCCACGCCTAGACTCGGTCCATTCCAAAAAAAGGTAGGCCGCCATGTCCGAGACGTTGCTCAGTTCCCGCAATCTGGCTTTCGAGCTGTACGAAGTCCTCGATGCCGAAGGCCTGACCCAGCGCGAGCGTTTCGCCGAGCACAACCGCGAGACGTTCGACGCCGCCATCGGCACCGCCCGCAGCATCGCCGAAAAGTTCTTCGCCCCGCACAACCGCAAGAACGACGAGAACGAACCGCGCTACGAAGACGGTCAGGCGATTCTGATTCCGGAAGTGAAACCGGCGGTGGATGCCTTCCTCGAAGCCGGTTTCCTCAATGCGGCGCGCAGTTTCGATGCGGGCGGCATGCAGCTTCCTACACTGTTGTCCCAGGCCTGTTTTGCACACTTTCAATCGGCCAACGCGGCATCGACGTCCTACCCGTTCCTGACCATGGGCGCGGCCAACCTGATTGAAAGCTTCGGTACCGATGAGCAGAAGCAGCGCTTCCTGCAGCCGATGATCGACGGCCGCTTCTTCGGCACCATGGCACTGACCGAACCCCATGCCGGTTCGTCGTTGTCGGATATTCGTACACGCGCCGAGCCGGTATCCGACGGTACCTATCGACTCAAGGGCAACAAGATCTTCATTTCCGGCGGCGATCATCCACTGTCGGAAAACATCGTGCATATGGTGCTGGCCAAGTTGCCGGACGCCCCGGCCGGAGTGAAGGGAATTTCGCTGTTTATCGTGCCCAAGTTTCTGGTCAACGACGACGGCAGCCTCGGCAAACGCAATGACGTGTTGTTGGCAGGCTTGTTCCATAAGATGGGCTGGCGCGGCACGACGTCCACCGCGCTCAACTTCGGTGACAACGGGGAGTGTGTCGGCTATCTGGTGGGCAAGCCGCATCATGGTTTGAGCTACATGTTCCAGATGATGAACGAGGCGCGGATCGGCGTCGGCATGGGTGCGGTGATGCTCGGTTACGCCGGTTACCTTTATTCGCTGGAATATGCCCGCGAACGTCCGCAAGGTCGTGTGCCGGACAGCAAAGATCCGAACACCGCGCCGGTGGCGATCATTCAGCACGCCGATGTCAAACGCATGTTGCTGACCCAAAAAGCCTACGTGGAAGGTTCGTTCGACCTCGGTCTGTACGCGGCACGGCTGTTCGATGACACCACAACGCTGGAGACTGACGTCGAACGCAAGCACGCCCATGAACTACTGGACTTGCTGACGCCGATCGTAAAATCCTGGCCGTCGGAGTTTTGTCTGAAGGCCAACGAACTGGCGATCCAGATTCTTGGCGGTCACGGCTATACCCGCGAATATCCGGTGGAGCAGTATTACCGCGACAACCGCCTGAATCCGATCCATGAAGGCACTCATGGCATTCAGTCGCTGGACTTGCTGGGGCGCAAACTGGCGCAGAACGGTGGTGCGGGGCTCAAGCAATTGATCCGCTTGATTGCCGGCACTGCCGAACGCGCGCAGGCGCATGAGTCGCTGACCGCGTTGCGTGAACCCTTGGAGAAACTGGTGGCGCGCCTGCAGACAGTGACCATCGGCCTGCTGACGGATCTGGGGCAAGGCAAGGTCAACAGCAGCCTGGCAAATTCGGCGCTGTACCTGAAAGTATTCGGGCACACGGTGATTGGCTGGCGCTGGCTGGAACAGGCGATCCGCGCCGAGGAGGGATTGGCCAAGGGCAATGCGGCGGATGTGAGCTTCTATAAAGGCAAGCTGCAGGCGGCGCGGTATTTCCTGACGTGGGAAGTGCCGGGTTGCCACCATGAGCTGGCAATTCTAGAGGCGCGGGATGATGTCTGTTTGGGGATGCAGGATGAGTGGTTCTAGCCAGAGCCTTGTGGTGCAGCTGAAATCCATTCGCGAGCAGGCTCGCTCCCACATTTGAATGCGTCGTCTGGTCGGACGCGAATCACAGTGGGAGCGAGCCTGCTCGCGAAGAGGCCGGCAAAGACAACACATCAGCTCCGCTTAAACCCAGATAGTCCTGCCGATTGCATACAACTAAAACGGCAACTTATTCTTTGGTTGTGCGCAAAGCCGATCAGGCCTGATTGATCGTCTTGGAGATCACTTCAACCGTGGCGCTGACTTGCTCTTGGTAACGGTCGAGTTCCTGCTTGTGCTGTTTCTTCATTTCAATCTGCTGGGAGCACAAATTCATCGCGGCCAGCACCAGCAGCCGGTCACCGATCAGCGTCGGGTACTTCCTTTTGGTGTCGGCCAGGGCAGCCTTCAACATCAACGCGGCGTCCAGCAGGGTTTGCTCTTCCCCGGCCGGCGCCCTGATCGAATAGTCCTCCCCCAGGATCGAGACGACTTTTACCCCTGCGGCGCCGTGATTCATGCGCTGACAGGGCCGGCGCTGACGCGCTCAACCAAGGCCTGGATGCGGGCCGTGGTGGCGCCTTGTTTCTCTTCCTGTTCCATCAGGCTCAATTGCAGGCTTTCGTTTTCGTCCTTGGCCTGTGCCAGTTCTGCGCTCAGGGCTTGGTTGGTGCCGAGCAGGGTCTGATTCTGTTGCACCAGATCGCTGACCAGCTGTTCCAGTTGACTTAGGGATGCTTCCAACATTTTGATTTCCAGGCATTTTCAAAGGGCGCGTACGATAAAGAAAAGTCACCACGGATGCCAGGGTTATCCCGGCGCAAGGCCTTGATTTTGCTGGCGGGTGACCTTCCTCGCGAACTTTAAAGACTGTGAATGGCGAATCTGGTTCCTGCACTTCGTCGCCGGGACGGTTGTGCGACACAAAACGCCGGAACGATCGCCTCCCTTGAGCCTCCCCCTGCCACAAAACGTTTTTGACATCATCACATTTCAACAGGTTAGAATCGCTGGCACGCAGACTGCATGGTCAGTTTGTGCCCGCCTTTCAGCTTTCTGGAGTACTGCCTTTGAATGCTACGACCATCAACAGCCTGTTCTTGATCGGCGCGTTGCTGGTAGGTGCGAGCATTCTGGTGAGCTCACTTTCGTCCCGCCTCGGCATCCCGATTCTGGTGATTATCCTGGCCGTGGGCATGTCGGCTGGCGTCGACGGCGCCGGCATTATTTTCAATAACTACCCGACGGCTTATCTAGTCGGCAACCTCGCGCTGGCCGTGATCCTGCTCGATGGCGGGTTGCGGACACGGGTTTCCAGTTTCCGCGTGGCGTTGTGGCCTGCGCTATCCCTGGCTACGGTCGGGGTG
>DQGF01000573.1:26649-32015 GCA_003525045.1 Pseudomonas sp.
GGCCTGCGCTATCCCTGGCCACGGTCGGGGTGTTGATCACCACCGGGCTGACCGGCATGGCGGCAGCCTGGTTGTTCGACCTTAATCTGATTCAGGGCCTGCTGATCGGCGCTATCGTGGGTTCTACCGACGCCGCGGCCGTGTTCTCGCTGCTGGGCGGCAAGGGCCTGAACGAACGGGTGAGCGCGAGCCTGGAGATCGAATCCGGTAGCAACGATCCGATGGCGGTGTTCCTTACCGTGACCCTGATTGACATGCTCGCCAGCGGCGAGACCGGCCTGCACTGGAATCTGCTGGTGCATTTGGTGCGCGAGTTTGGCATCGGCGGCGTGATCGGCCTCGGCGGCGGGTGGCTCATGCTGCAACTGGTCAACCGTATCCACTTGGCCGCCGGGCTTTATCCAATTCTGGTGGTTGCCGGCGGCCTGGTGATATTTGCCCTGACCAACGCCCTGCACGGCAGCGGCTTTCTGGCGGTGTACCTGTGCGGCCTGGTGATCGGCAATCGACCGGTGCGCAGCCGACACGGCATTCTGCACATGCTCGACGGCATGGCATGGCTGGCCCAGATCGGCATGTTCCTGGTGCTGGGCCTGTTGGTCACCCCCCATGACCTGCTGCCGATCGCCCTGCCGGCGCTGGGCCTGGCGCTGTGGATGATTCTGTTTGCCCGTCCGCTGTCGGTGTTGGTCGGCCTGCTGCCCTTCAAGGCGTTCCATGGGCGTGAGAAAGCATTCATTTCCTGGGTTGGCCTGCGCGGCGCAGTCCCGATCATTCTGGCAGTGTTCCCGTTGATGGCGGGGCTGCCCAACGCCCAGCTGTACTTCAATCTGGCGTTCTTTATCGTGCTGGTGTCGCTGCTGGTGCAAGGCACCAGCCTGCCCTGGGTGGCGAAACTTTTGAAAGTGACCGTCCCGCCAGAGCCCTTGCCGATTTCCCGATCAGCCCTGGAAGTCCACGTCACCAGCGAGTGGGAACTGTTCGTTTATCGCCTCGGTGCCGAAAAATGGTGCATCGGCTCACCCCTTCGCGAACTGAAAATGCCCGAAGGTACTCGGATCGCCGCACTGTTCCGGGGTCAGCAACTGCTCCATCCGTCGGGTAGTACCGTGCTCGAAGTCGATGATTTGCTCTGTGTAATCGGCCATGAACACAACCTGCCGGCCCTTGGAAAACTCTTCAGTCAGGCGCCGCAACGGGGCCTCGATCTGCGCTTTTTCGGCGACTTCGTACTTGAAGGAGACGCCCAGCTGGCCGCGGTTGCGGCCCTGTATGGGTTGAAAGTCGAAGGCATCGATCCGGACATGACGCTGGCCCATTTCATTGCCCATAAAGTAGGCGGTGCACCGGTAGTCGGTGACCAGGTCGAATGGAACAACACCATCTGGACCGTCGCGGTCATGGACGGGAACAAGATCGGCAAAGTGGGCGTCAGATTCCCCGAAGGAAGTCGCCCAGGTCCGGGACTCTTCCTCTAAACTCCATACTTCGTCTTGTTTTCGATCGGTCTCTATGCCAACCCTGCGCACCTTTTTCGTCATGGCCCTGCTGGGCTTGAGTCTTTCTGTCGGTACGTTGCAAGCGGCCGAGCCGCCGTCCAGCCAAGCCGTGCAGGCAAACCTGGACAAGATCGCCGAGCGCAAACTGCCGGAAGCCGATCAAAAAGCCCTGCAGAGTATTCTGCAAAGCACGCTGACACAGCTCACCAGCAAGCGTGATTACGAGCAGAAGCTGGTTAATCTCAAGCAACAGCTGGCCACCGCGCCAAAGCAGAACATCGAGAATCAGCGTGAACTGACTCGCCTCAAGGCCACCAGCGTGGTGCCGGTGGCGCAACGCTATGCCAAAGAGTCGATTCAGCAGCTTGAGCAATTACTGACCGAACGCTCGACCCAGCAAAGCGATCTGCAAAAAGCCCTGGCCGACGCCAACAGCCTGGTCATTACCGCCCAAACCCGCCCCGAGCGCGCCCAGGCGGAAATTTCTGCCAGCCAGACACGCATCCAGCAGATCAACAACATCCTCAAGGCCGGCAAAGACAACGGCAAGACCTTGAGCGGCGAACAACGCGACCTGCTCAATGCCGAACTCGTAGCACTCAATGCCCTGATCCCGCTGCGTCGCCAAGAACTGGCCGGCAACAGTCAGCTGCAGGATTTAGGCAACAGCCAGCATGACTTGCTCTCGGAAAAATCCGACCGTCTGGAGCGCGAAATCCAGGAACTGCAAAACCTGATCAGCCAGAAACGCCTGGCCCAGTCCCAGGAGACGGTGACCCAGCAGTCCATCGAAGCGCAGAAGTCCGGGGGCAGCGTTCTGCTGGCCACCGAAAGTGCGGCCAACCTGAAACTCTCGGACTACCTGCTCAAAAGCACCGACCGTCTCAACGAAGTCACCCAGCAGAACCTGCAGACCAAACAGCAGTTGGACAACGTGACACAGAGCGATTCAGCCCTGGATGAGCAAATCAACGTGCTCAAGGGCAGCCTGCTGCTCTCCAAAATTCTCTACAAGCAGAAACAGGGCCTGCCGCACCTCAAGGTCGACCGCGACCTGGCCGACCAGATCGCCGACATCCGCCTGTACCAGTTCGAAGTCAGCCAGCAACGGGAACTGCTGAGTAACCCGGCAACGTACGTCGATAATCTGCTGGCGACCCAGCCGCCCGAGCAAGTCACCCCACAGCTGCGCAAGAGCCTGATGGAACTGGCCACCACTCGCGCCGACTTGCTGGAGCGACTGAACCGCGAACTGAGCGCCGTACTCAACGAATCCATCACGCTGCAACTCAATCAAAAACAGTTGCTCAGCACCGCGCAAAGTCTCAGGGCTACGCTGGATGAGCAGATGTTCTGGATCCCCAGCAACAAGCCGCTTGATCTTGAATGGATGCGCGGCGTGCCAGAGCGCCTGCAACGCCAGGTGACGACGCTGCCGTGGGCTTCGAGCCTGAGTGAACTGGCCGACGGCCTGACCCAACGGCCGCTGCTGTTCCTGCCGCTGGCGCTGTTGATCGGAGCGTTGCTGTGGCGGCGCACGAGCTTGTACGCCCGTTTGAACAAGGTTCACCAGGACATTGGCCACTTCAAGCGCGACAGCCAGTGGCACACCCCTCAAGCGATCCTGATCAATATTTTGCTGGCGATGCCGGTCGCCCTGGGCCTGGCGTTGTGCGGCCTGGCCTTGCAGATCGACGCTCGCGGACAGAACGCCAACATGGGCGCGGCGCTGCTGCAGATGGCCCAGGCCTGGCTGGTGTTCTACACCGCCTACCGGATCCTCGCGCCGGGCGGCGTGGCCGAATTGCATTTCCGTTGGGAAAAGCCCCAGGTCGAATTCCTCCAGGGCTGGATTCGCCGGCTCGGGCTGGTGGTCATGGCCCTGGTCGCGGTGGTGGCCGTCGCCGAGCTGCAACCGGCGGCGCTGGCCGATGACGTACTTGGCATGCCGGTGGTGCTGACCTGCTACGCGTTGATGACCTGGCTGCTCAGTCGCCTGCTGGTCAGCAGCCCGACCCACGAGAATGCTTCGTTGTTCCGCAAGGCCGTGGCCATCATGTTCACCGCCCTGCCGGTCGCGTTGTTCGTGGCGGTGTGCTTCGGCTACTACTACACCGCGCTGAAACTCAGCGACCGGTTGATCAACACCCTGTACCTGCTGATGTTCTGGCTGGTGATCGAAGCCACCTTCGTGCGCGGTCTCAGCGTTGCGGCCCGACGCCTGGCCTATCAGCGCGCCCTGGCCAAACGCCAGGCCGCGAAGGAGGCTGGCGACGGCGAAGCAGTGATCGAAGAGCCGACCCTGGACATCGAGAAGGTCAACGAACAGTCCCTGCGCCTGATCCGTCTGGCGCTGCTCGGCGGGTTCATGGCAGCGCTGTATTGGGTCTGGTCAGATCTGATCTCGGTGTTCTCGTACCTGGACAACATCACCCTCTACGAATACACCAGTGGCACCGGCGCCAACATGAGCATGGTGCCGATCAGCATCGGCGACATGCTCGGCGCGTTGATCATCATCGGCATCACCTTTGCGCTTGCACGTAACCTGCCGGGTTTGCTGGAAGTGTTTGTGCTGTCGAAGCTGAACCTGGCTCAGGGCAGTGCCTATGCAACAACGACATTGTTGTCGTACGTGATCGCCGGTATCGGTTTCGTCTCGACCCTGTCGACCCTCGGCGTGAGCTGGGACAAGTTGCAATGGCTGGTGGCGGCACTCTCGGTGGGCCTGGGTTTCGGCATGCAGGAGATCTTCGCCAACTTCATCTCCGGGATCATGATCCTGTTCGAACGCCCGGTGCGGATCGGCGACACCATCACCATCGGCAACCTGTCGGGCACGGTAAGCAAGATCCGCATCCGCGCCACGACCATCACCGACTTCGACCGCAAGGACATCATCGTCCCGAACAAGACATTCATCACCGGGCAATTGATCAACTGGTCCCTGACGGACACCATCACCCGGGTGACCCTCAAGCTCGGTGTCGACTACGGTTCGGACCTCGACCTGGTCAAGGAACTGCTGCTCAAGGCTGCCCGGGAAAACCCACGGGTACTCAAGGAACCCGAGCCGCATGTGTACTTCCTGAACTTCGGCGAAAGCACCCTCGACCACGAGCTGCGCATGCATGTGCGCGACCTCGGTGACCGCAACCCGGTGCTTGACGAGGTCAACCGCTTCATCAACCGTGAGTTCAAGAAGCAGCACATCAACATCTCGTTCCGGCAGATGGAGGTCTACCTCAAGAATCTTCAAGGCCAGGAATACAAAATGGTGCCGATCGAAGCGGAAAACAAAACCATTGCCCCACTGACCGATGGCAAATCGGTGCAGGAGCCGCCGGCCGCCAAGCTCGACTAACCGGCCTATCCCTAGCAGAATGCTCGGACACTCTGCTGGAGATGGCTCTTGAAAGCCCTCGACGAACTGACCTTCGATAATCGTTTCGCCCGTCTGGGCGATACGTATTCCGCCCATGTGCTGCCCGAACCCATCGACAATCCGCGTCTGGTGGTGGCCAGCCCCGCCGCCATGGCGCTGCTCGACCTCGATCCGGCCGTGGCCCAAACCCCGGAGTTCGCCGAACTGTTCAGCGGCCATAAGCTCTGGGCCGACGCGGTGCCCAGGGCGATGGTCTATTCCGGGCATCAGTTCGGGTCCTACAACCCCCAGCTGGGCGACGGTCGCGGTTTGTTGCTGGGCGAGGTGTACAACGAGGCTGGCGAGCATTGGGACCTGCATCTCAAGGGTGCCGGCCAGACGCCCTTTTCGCGCATGGGTGATGGACGCGCGGTGTTGCGTTCATCGATCCGCGAATTTCTCGCCTCTGAAGCGCTGAACGCGCTGAACATTCCGACCACCCG
>DQGF01000567.1:0-15188 GCA_003525045.1 Pseudomonas sp.
TTCGCGAGCAAGCCCGCTTGTGTCTTGCGCGGGCACGGCGTCCTACACCTGTGTGCTGGCCTGGCTGGCGCCGTACTACGTGGAAAAGGGCTGGAGCGAACAACACGCCGGGTTGCTCCTGGGTTTCCTGACCGCCATGGAAGTGTTGTCCGGCCTGCTGACGCCGGCCATCGCCAACCGTAGCCGCGACCCCCATCGCGGCATCGGCATGCTCGCGCTATTAATGTCCAGCCGCCGCGCAGTGACTGCCACCATTCAAGATTGAGCGCTTCTGGCAACTACCTCACAATTATCCGTGAAACTTCCTACAAGGCTTTCTCCTGATACCATCGTTCCGTTAGGATCTTTCGCACAATTTTGCGCACGGTCAGCGCAGGAACGCAGCGAGATGAAACGGATGCTGAACAGCAATTTGCTTAGAAAGCTCGACATGCAGGACCTCATGGTGTTTGTCGCCGTGTACGAGCAAAGCAGCGTCACCGGTGTATCCGAGACACTCTGCGTCAGCCAGTCCACCGTAAGTTACTGCCTGAAAAAGCTGCGCACCAGTTTCGAAGACGAGCTCTTCATCAATACCCGCGCCGGTATGCGCCCCACCTATAAAGCCAGCACCATGTACACCCACGTGCTGAAAATCCTCGAAAGCATCAACCTGTGTCACACCGGCGCCCAGACGTTCGACCCGACCTTGCAGCCGGTTACATTCAACATCTGTGCACCGGAGTACTTCGAGCAATTGATCTTGCCGCGCCTGTTGAAAGGCTTCGATTTCGCCGAGCTGCCGGTGATGATCAACATGCACAAGTTCGAAACCGACATCCCGGCCGAAGAACTGCGCGATGGCAGCCTGGACCTGGTGATTGGCTTCGGCCCCAACTTTCATCGCAGCCACAGCGACCTAAAATCCCGAATATTGCTGGAAGATGACCTGGTCTGTGTCTTTGATAAACGCGCCGCACCACTGGAACCGCGTCTAAGCCTGCAAACCTTCGTCGAGCGCCGACATGTGTTCCCGACCCCCTGGACATCCAACACCAACATGGTCGATGGCTGGCTGGCGCAGCAGGCGCAAAAACGGCAGATCGTCGCGCGCGCCAACAGCTACAGCGCAGCGCTGAAATTGATCACCGGCACCGACTTCATCGTGACCTTGCCCCGGCGCATCCAGCAATTGCTGGCCAGCGAGGCGATCTTCAATCATTGCGAAGCGCCCAACGGCTTGCCGGGGTTTACCCTCGACATGCAGTGGCGTCAAAGTGACGATCAGGATAGCGCCAATGCCTGGTTGCGCGAGCAAGTGGTCCAGGCCTGCATCGAACTGGAAAAGGCCTGAGACTCAGTGGCCGATGGCAATCTTGGTGTAGGACTCGCGGTCGATGTCGAGTATTTCCACGGCCAGCTGGATTTCAACGCCCGTCGGCCACTGACAGAGGTCCTGTAGCACCGCCAGCAGACTTTCGGACAACTGCTTCTTGATCTGCCCTGAGCGACCACTCAACAACGCCAGCTTCACATGCACGAACGCCCGCTCACTCAATGCAGTACCGACCTTGAACGTCTCGACCTTTACCGCACGGCTCTTGATGTCGAATTCGGCAGAAAAATGACCGGAAGCCACCAGCGCATTGTTGAGCCGGATCAACGCCACATCGGCATTCAGATCAGGCAGGTTGGCGGTGTATTCCATGTGCAGATGAGGCATGACGGTGCTCCTGAAAGGTGGGCGGAAAGGTCGTACATGTAACACAGCAGCGCCCTGCTCACTCGGGCAGCGGCATCACCGCGCGCTCACTCATGAACGCCTCCAGCCGCGACCTCAACCAGCGCTCGGCCGGATCGGAATCGACATGGCTGAGCCAGACCATCGACAGGTCCAGCGTCGGTGTCTTGAACGGGAAAGGCTCCCTGAACAGCACACCTGAGGCTGCCATCGCTTCGGCGGTGTAATCCGGCAGGCTGGCAATCAGGTCAGTCCCGGCGAGCAAGGCCGGCAACGAACTGTATTGAGGTACTGAGAGCACTACATGGCGCGTACGGCCAATCTCCTCCAGCCACTCATCGGCGTAGCCACTGACATTGGCGGTATGAGACACCAGCACGTGTGGGCGCGAGCAATATTCATCGAGGGTCAGCGGCGTATCGGAAGCATCGGCGCGCAACACATTGGGTTGAATGTGCCGCAGCAACTTGCGCTTGGCATTGGCCGGCAGACCGCGGGTCTGGCTGATACCAACAGTGATATCGCCGGAGGCCAGCAAATCCGGAATACGCCAGTAATCGACATGCTGCACCACAAACACCACCTTCGGCGCTTCCTGGCGCAAGGCACGCAGCAACGGCGGCAGCAGGCCAAACTCGACATCGTCCGACAGCCCGATACGGAAGGTCATGTTGCTGCTGGCGGGATCGAAATCATGGGTCAGGCTCAAGGCCACCGACAACGAATCCAGCGCCGGTGACAGGTGCCGAATGATCTCCTCGGCCCGCGCCGTCGGCTCCATGCGATGGCCGACGCGAATAAACAACGGATCGTTGAACATTACGCGCAAGCGGTTGAGCGCCGCGCTGATGGTCGGCTGACCGAGAAACAACTTCTCTGCCACGCGCGTGACATTGCGTTCGAGCATCAAGGTCTCGAACACCACCATCAGGTTGATATCGGCCTTGCGTAATTCGTTACGATTCATCCATTGACCCCAATTCCCAAATCTGCCGACAGTTTAGGTAGGTGTCGCAATCGGCGTCTATGCAGTGAAGTAAATAGGCTGATGCAGTTTGCGTTTAATTTTCCGAAAGCTGCCTAATGCCGGTTCACTGATTTTTCTGTTGAGTTGAATTGTCAGCAGGCAGGACCGGAGGTGGTTCCGGCATCAGTGGCGCATCTTCCTCAGGCGTTGTTTGAGGTTGAGCCACTACCGTGGGGTTAACCGGATCAGGGGAAGCCATGAAAACCCGTACAATCCATCCGATCAGTGACAGAAGCCCGAAGGTAGCGAAGCCAAAGATCAGCCCGACAACCAAAATGCTCAAGGGGTGAACTTGCTCTGCGTCGGGGCTTTCCAGCATATAGCGAGAAGCCAGGACAGCGACGAACAGGCCGACCGCAACGGCTGCCAAGAGCTTTACAACCAACCAAAGCCGTCGCCATCTGTTCATGCATATCCCCTAATCTAGTGATTTGGGCTTTGTATTGCATGTTAGCTGATGACCTTGATGCTCTGCGAAACCAATCGTTATTGCTGTGGCGCGCACATATCATCATGGGAAATGTCATTGGTGTCCCTGTTTTCAGAGCGTATGTTTCCCCCTGCTCGGTCTCAGCTGGGCATTCGGGATTCCAGGGTCTCAGCATAGTCTGGATAATCATCCAGACTCAGCAACTGAAGCCCTCGCTCACGGATTTGCGCTGGCAGGCAACGCCCGTAGTCATCGGCGGCAAAAACGTCACGGATGCCGAAACGCGCCATATCCTTGATTGACAATGTCCACTCTTGAGCGACCTCAAGCTGCTGCCCCATCACGGTTACGCGCTCATCGATACCGATCTTACTGAAGAATGCACGCTGCCTCGCTTTGGCATCTTCCACATATCGAAGTGCCTGCTCACGGTGCTTCTCCAGCAACTCCAACTTCTGCTCCATAGATAGCACCACGCCCTCTGGCAGGCGAATATCGTCAACAGTCGGCCCAGCCTCCAGCCCCTCCTGAATGGCTGATCCATGCCAGACCACGACAGAGCCCGGGTTAATTCGCTTGGATTTGCCTGCCGGGAACACGTAGTTCGCACAAGACGAAGCACACAGCCGCTCAACGGTCAAGTCAAGCCCGGATGCCAACACAAGTTCGGCCAGATCCATCCCTACATTGACGTCACCGCCACCGGAATCAATCACCAGCTTCGCGATTGATCCGCCAGAAGAATCCAACAGACTTGCAACTGCCGCCACCGCATCGCCTTCAAGCTCGCCGGTGTAGTGCACCGCATCGCCCACCACTGCGACTTAAACAGGATTTTCGTCGGGTACTGCCAAGCAATTGCTCCCCGAGATCACGGCCAGGGTAAACAACAACCCCCATCGATTTCGCTTTTTCATATCGTTCTTACTCCCAAGACAGCCGAAGAACCACACCCCAAGCCCGCGGTGAGTCCGAACGCTTTCCAGGCTAGCACCCGCGCCCCTGCTCGGAATCCAAAACTGGTCTACCCGTGGTGTAGGAATTAGCTGAATTGTTTGCAGTACGTTCGGCTCGAAAGATGCCCGATGCAGCCTCTGCCGCTTGACGACGCCGTCGTCGAGCGGGATCCCGGCGTGACCAGGCTTCGTAAACGGGCTGTACCGAACGAAACGCCAGAAACGAAAAAGCCCCGTAACTTTTCAGCTACGGGGCTTTTTCTATGTGATGGCGGAGAGATAGGGATTCGAACCCTAGGTACCGGTGAAGGTACAACGGATTTCGAATCCGTCCCATTCGGCCACTCTGGCATCTCTCCAACGGCGCGCATCATAACAACACTTTCGCAGGAAGCGAACCCCCTGAGCGAAATATTTCTGTGCTATCAGATGCTTGCGTCGATTAAAGCGGTACGCCCAGACGATTGGCGACTTCTTCATAAGCTTCGATGACGTCACCGAGGCCCTGACGGAAGCGGTCCTTGTCCATTTTCTTGCCGGTGGCCTTGTCCCACAGGCGGCAGCCGTCCGGGCTGAACTCGTCGCCCAGGACGATGGAGCCGTCGGAGAACACGCCGAATTCGAGTTTGAAGTCGACCAGCAGCAGGCCGGCGTCGTCGAACAGTTTGCTCAGGACTTCGTTGACCTTGAGCGACAGTTCTTTCATGCGAACCAGTTGCTCGGCAGTGCCCCAACCGAATGCCACGACGTGGGATTCGTTGATGAATGGGTCGCCCTTGGCGTCGTCCTTCAGGAACAGTTCGAAGGTGTAAGGGTTGAGCTTCATGCCTTCTTCGACGCCCAGACGCTTGACCAGGCTGCCGGCGGCGTAGTTACGCACGACGCATTCGACCGGGATCATGTCGAGTTTTTTCACCAGGCATTCGTTGTCGCCCAGCAGTTTGTCGAATTGGGTCGGCACGCCGGCCGCTTCGAGTTTCTGCATGATGAAGGCGTTGAACTTGTTGTTCACCATGCCTTTGCGGTCGAGCTGCTCGATACGCTTGCCGTCGAACGCCGAGGTGTCGTTGCGAAACAGCAGGATCAAGCGGTCAGCGTCGTCGGTCTTGTAAACCGATTTGGCTTTGCCGCGGTAGAGTTCTTCACGTTTTTCCATGATGGGCTCCGCTTGCTAAGTAGGTGGGCTAGGCGATGTGTCGCCAGTCGAGCCCTGAATCTTGATCGGCCAGTTGCAGCCAGTCCGGATCGCACCCGAGGGTGTCGACAAAACATTGCCGGGCCAGCTGCGGCAGGTTGTTCTTGCTGCTCAGATGGGCCAGGACCAGGTGTTGCAGGCCTTGCCAGCCCAACTCGGACACCAGGAATGCCGCCTGGTGGTTGTTCAAATGTCCCAGTTCACCGCCCACCCGTTGCTTGAGAAAGTACGGGTAGTGACCGCGAGCCAGCATGTCACGACAATGGTTGGACTCGATCATCAACGCATCGAGGTCGCGATAGCCGTCCAGCACCTTGTTGCAATACGAGCCCAGGTCGGTCAACAGGCCGAAGCGCCGTTCACCGTCACTGAAGACGTATTGCGTCGGCTCCTGTGCATCGTGGGCCACGGCAATGACACCGATGCTCAAGTTGCCGATCTGCAGTTGCTCGCCGCCGGCCAGAAGGCCAGCCGGTTCAATCGGTTTGCGCATCCCGCGCAGGGTGCCGCGGCTGAGGTAGACCGGCAGATTGTAACGCCGAGACAGTAAACCCACGCCATGCACGTGATCGGCATGTTCGTGGGTCACGAGTATCGCGCTCAATTGCGCCGGGTTCACACCCAGGCGCAACAGGCGTTTTTCGGTTTCCCGCAGGGAGAAACCACAATCCACCAGCACGTACGTGTCAGCGCTGGCTATCAGCGTGCCGTTCCCTTGGCTACCGCTGCCGAGAACGGCAAAACGCATGAGATCAGCCCAAGTTGTCCTGAATCACGCTCAACACTTTGCGCGCCACATCTGCTGGCGCCACGGTGTTGATGTTCTTCTCGACGGTGACCTGGACGTTCTCGCCGACCTTGCTCAGACGAACCTGATAACGCTCGGCACGGGCTTCGACTGCTTCCTTGTCCGGCGCGCTGCCGAACAGGCTGCTGAAGAAACCAGGCTTGTCGTCTGGCTTCTCGGCTTTTTCCGCCAGGTTGATGTAGTACAGGCCCAGGCTGCGGTTGATGTCTTCAACGCGCCATTCGCCCTGCTCCAGCGCACGACCGACGCTCGACCAGGCACGATCCAGGTCGGTGCCGACGTTCAACACAGGGTTGCCGCTACCGTCTTCGCTCAGGCTGACACGGCTTGGCGTATCGGAATCACGTGAAGCGAGCATGGAGACCGAGCCGCCCTTCTCCGAAATGCGGCTCATGCTCGCGAGCATGTCGTCGACCAGTGCCGCGTCCAGGCCGGTGTTGACCGAACGGTTGGTGAAGGCCACGTCGGCGGTACTGCCGGCAGGACGTTCGGCGCTGACCACATAGATTTCACTGGTGTTGCGCTGCACGCCTGGCTCGATACGGACCCGCACGCGAGTTTCGCTGTCAGTGCTGACACCGGCTGCGCTCAGGCGCTTGGCCATCGCGGCCGACAGTTCGTCGGAATGCTGCCAGGTGGTAGTGAATTCGCCGGTTTGCGGACGCTGTTCGTCCAGACGGAAACCATTGTCCTGGAAGAACTGCACGGCCACTGGCCAGACTTGTGCCGGAGGGTTCTGGGCCACGATCCAGCGCGCGTCACCGGTCTTCTGCAGCGAGTAGGCGCCAGCGGCGTCGGCTCCGGCGGACAGCGGCTGCGGACGCGGTACGATGTATTCGCCCTTGGCGGTGTCGTCGGCCACGTTGCGCGGGATCGGCAACAGTGGATCCAGACGTTTGGCAGTGCTGACGTCCGGCGGCAATTGCATCGGTGCAGTCTGTTGCGCTTCCAGGTAATCGCTACCACGGTCACGGAAATAACCTTCCGGGCCCCAGACCCATCCACAGCCACTGGTGCTGGAGATAATCAAGGCAAGTGCGGAAAGTCCGGCCAATCGCTTCATGCGTAGTGCTTCCTCAATTAAACCAGGACGCCGGACTGGCGCATGGCCTGCCGCAGCGGTTCGTGACAGGCAGCGCTGAGCCAGGTGAGCGGCAGACGGATACCGTCCGGCATCAAGCCCATTTCATGCAGCGCCCATTTCACGGGGATTGGGTTGGATTCGATAAACAGGGTTTTATTGAGCGGCATCAGCTTTTCGTGGATCGCGCGGGCCGTGACGGCATCACCCTTCAGGGCGGCATTACACATGTCGGCCATGTCGCGCGGCGCTACGTTGGCGGTCACCGAGATGTTGCCTTTGCCACCCAGCAGGATCAGCTCGACTGCGGTGGCGTCGTCGCCGGATATCACCAGGAAGTCTTTGCTGACGCCGTCGATGATGGCTTTGGCACGAGACAGGTCGCCGGTGGCTTCCTTGATGCCGATGATGTTCTTCACGGTCGACAGGCGGATCACGGTGTCGGCCAGCATGTCGCACGCCGTACGGCCAGGCACGTTATACAGGATCTGCGGGATGTCGACGGCTTCGGCGATGGCCTTGAAGTGCTGGTACAAGCCTTCCTGGGTCGGCTTGTTGTAATACGGTGTCACCAGCAGGCAGGCATCGGCACCGGCGATCTTCGCATTGGTGGTCAGCTCGATGGCTTCGCGAGTCGAGTTGGCGCCGGTACCGGCGATCACCGGAATGCGCCCTGCAACCTGCTTCACCACGTAACGAATCACTTCGATGTGCTCGTTCACGTCAAGGGTGGCCGATTCACCTGTGGTGCCGACCGCCACGATGGCGTGGGTGCCGTTTTGCAGGTGAAAGTCCACCAGTTTGCTCAGGCTGTCCCAGTCGAGACGACCTTGTGCATCCATGGGTGTGACCAGTGCCACCATACTGCCCGCAATCATGCAACCGCTCCTGCCGGAAAAAGAGAGCGGTAATGGTACTGGCGCCAAGATGCTTGTACAAGCGAAGTACTGCGCTGCTGCCATTCCCCTTGGCGCTGCTTTTCGCTACCCTTCAGACTTTGATCGGTACTGATAAGCTCATACGCCGGTTTCCAGCCTCCATTTTCGGCATCACAAGCCCCGATCCAGCGTTGCCACCCCTCGCTCTTGCCACTCTGGAGCACGTTGCAACCTTCCGGCTCGGGTTTTCTGAATTCGCATCCGCAGGCTCGCCCCCGGTAAAAAAAGCCCGTAGAAGTATCGACCGCTCATCGCTTTAGGAATGCTGCATGTCCACCCCCACAGTTCGCGAACAATTCCTTGTCATCAGTGCCCTCGGCGCCAACCCCATGGAGCTGACTAACGTCCTGTGCCGCGCCAGCCATGAAAACCGCTGCGCCGTGGTCACCTCTCGCCTGACCCGTCATGGCGAGTGCAGTGCGTTGATCCTCGAGATCTCCGGTAGCTGGGACGCCCTGGCTCGCCTTGAAGGCAGCCTGTCGAGCCTCGCCAAGAAGCACGCCTTCACGGTCAATGTGGTGCGCAGCGCGGCGCTGGAGAATCGTCCCCAGGCCCTGCCGTACGTCGCTTATGTCAGCTCGGCCTACCGCTCGGACATCATCAACGAGTTGTGCCAGTTCTTCATGGACCACAACGTCGAGCTGGAAAACCTGACCTGCGACACCTATCAGGCGCCGCAAACCGGCGGCACCATGCTCAATGCCACGTTTACCGTGACCTTGCCGGCCGGTGTGCAGATCAGCTGGTTGCGCGATCAGTTCCTGGATTTCGCCGACGCGCTGAACCTGGACGCCCTGATCGAACCTTGGCGCCCACAAAACCCAATGTAAGGAAGCTTTCATGGCCGTTGCCATCGACCAACCGGTTGCCGACTTCGAAGCACCCGCCACCAGCGGGCAGACCATCAGCCTCGCGAGCCTCAAAGGCAAGCAGGTGGTGATTTACTTCTATCCGAAGGACAGCACCCCGGGCTGCACCACCCAGGGACAGGGTTTTCGTGACCAGCTGGAGGCCTTCAAGGCGGCTGACACCGAAGTCTTCGGCGTGTCCCGTGACAGCCTGAAGTCTCATGAAAACTTCAAGGCCAAGCAGGCGTTTACCTTCGAGCTGATCAGCGACAAGGAAGAAGCGCTTTGCCAGCTGTTCGATGTGATCAAGCTGAAGAAGCTTTATGGCAAGGAATATATGGGGGTTGATCGCAGCACTTTCCTGATTGATAAGGAGGGTGTGCTGCGTCAGGAATGGCGTGGGGTGAAGGTGCCGGGGCATGTGGATGCGGTTTTGGCGGCTGCTCAGGCGCTCAATAAAGCCTGATTCTTCTGGCGTCTGTTCGGACGCCTTCGCGGGCAAGCCTCGCTCCTACAGTTAGTTATTGTCTCGATCGCGAGATCTGGCACAACCTGTAGGAGCGAGGCTTGCCCGCGAAGAGGCCCTCAAGGCCGACGCTTAAAGCAACGGCGCCACCACCGGCTCTTTGCGCGGCCAAGCATCCAGCACAGCCTTGAACAGCGTCGCCAGGGGAATCGCAAAGAACACCCCCCAAAATCCCCACAACCCGCCAAACAACAGCACTGCGCAGATGATTGCCACCGGGTGCAGGTTGACCGCTTCCGAGAACAACAACGGCACCAGTACGTTGCCGTCCAGAACCTGGATGATTCCGTAGACCGCCATCAAATAGATGAACTGATCGCTCCAGCCCCACTGGAACAGCGCAATCAGCAGCACCGGCACGGTCACCACCACCGCTCCGACATAGGGCACTACCACCGACACCCCCACCAGTAACGCCAGCAGCGCCGCATAGTTGAGCCCCAGAACGACGAAACCGATATAGGTCGCGCCACCGCAGATGAAGATCTCGATGACCTTGCCGCGAATGTAGTTGGCGATCTGCCGGTTCATCTCATGGGCGACACGGGTGATCAGCGCCCGCTCGCGAGGCAGATAGCCGCGCACCCACTGGCCGATCATTTCCCGGTCCTTGAGAAAGAAAAACACCAGGATCGGCACCAGTACCAGGTAGATCATGATGTTCACCAGCAACGGCAGACTCGACAGCGAGAACGTCAGCGCCCACTGGCCGAAATTGCCGATCTCGCCCCGTGCCACTTCGATGGCCCGCAGCACCTGCTCATCGGACACCAGATGCGGGTAGCGTTCCGGCAGCAGCAATAACAGCGACTGCCACTTGGCGAGCATGCCGGGCAATTCGTTGAACAAGGTGATCAGCTGATGCCAGAGCAACGGCACCGCGACCACTATGAACACCAGCAGCAGCCCCATGAACAACGCAAAGACCAAGCCCACCGCCGCTGCGCCCGGCATGCGCAGGCGCTCCAGCGTCACCACCAGCCCTTGCATCAGATACGCCAGCACCATCCCGGCGAGCACCGGCGCGAGCATGCCACCGAGCGTCAGTACGGCGCTAAACGCCAGAAACAGCAGCACGGCAAGCACCACGGCTTCTTCGTCGGAAAAATAGCGCTGAATCCAGTCGCGTAACACCTTGAACATCAATAATCCCTTAGAACGAACAGCAGGTTTCAGGCTTTTTTCAACCAGTAGCGGTAAACGCCCGCCTCATCTTCTTCACGCAGCAGCGTATGACCGGCCAATCGGGCAAAGGTGCGAAAGTCGCGCTGCGAGCCCGCATCGGTGGCGATCACCTTGAGCACCGCGCCGCTGGCCATGCGATTGAGTTCCAGCTTGGCCTTGAGTAACGGCAGCGGACAATTCAGGCCGCTGGCATCGAGCTCGGCGTCATGGGCTACAGCATCGGTCATTACATCACTCCGGGGCAGGTGGTCGAGGGACTTAGAATATCTGGTCCCAAGCGTGGTGTCCGGCTACAGTAAGGTCTTTGTCGACTAAGGCTTTGTGCATGACTTTTTTGCGCCCTACCCTGCTGACGCTCGCTTGCCTGCTCGCCTCACCGGGCTTCGCCGACGACTTGCCGTCACTCGGCGACGCCAGTTCTGCCATCGTCTCGCCGCAACAGGAACACCAACTGGGCCGGGCCTGGCTGGCGCTGTTGCGTAGCCAGGTATCCCAGCTCAACGATCCGCAGCTCAAGGACTACGTCGAATCCAGCGTCTACCGACTGGTGGAGACCAGCCAGGTCAACGACCGGCGCCTTGAGTTCATCCTGATCAACAGCCCGCAGCTCAACGCCTTCGCGGCACCGGGCGGAATTATCGGGGTCAATGGCGGCTTGTTCCTCAATGCCCAGACCGAAGGCGAATACGCCTCGGTACTGGCTCACGAATTGGCTCACTTGTCGCAGCGCCACTTTGCTCGCGGTGTCGAAGCCCAACAGCGCATGCAAGTACCGATGATGGCCGCGCTGCTGGCCGGGATCGTGATTGCCGCGGCCGGTGCCGGCGATGCCGGGATCGCAGCCATTGCCGGTACCCAGGCAGCGGCGATCCAGGAACAGCGGCGCTTCTCGCGTCAAAATGAACAGGAAGCCGACCGCATCGGCATTCTCAATCTGGAAAAGGCTGGTTACGATCCGCGCTCGATGCCGACCATGTTCGAACGTTTGTCGCGCCAATACCGCTTCGACGCCAAACCACCGGAATTTCTCCTGACTCACCCGGTGACCGAATCGCGGATCGCCGACACCCGCAACCGTGCCGAACAGGCCAAGCCGGGCGGTATCGAAGACAGCCTGCGGTATCAGCTGATTCGTGCCCGGGTCCAGCTGATCTATGAAGAAACCCCGGGCTTGGGCGCCAAACGCTTCCGCGCCCAGCTTGATGAAAACCCGAAAAACGATGTCGCGCGCTATGGCCTGGCGATCGCCCAGATCAAAGGCGGCCAGTTGAACGAAGCTCGGGAAAACCTCACGTTGCTGCTGGCCAAGTCGCCGAACGAGATCATTTACAACCTGGCTCAGGTCGATCTGGATATCACCAACAATCGGCTGCCCGATGCTCAATCCCGGGTGGACCGGATGCTGACCCAGTATCCGGGCAACTATCCACTGAATTCAGTGCGTGTCGACCTGCTGCTCAAGCAAAACCATGCGCCCGAAGCGGAAAAAGCCCTGGAGAATCTGCTCAAGAGTCGTCCGGACGATCCGGACGTCTGGTACATGGTCGCCGAGACTCGTGGCCTGTCGGGCAACATCATCGGCCTGCACCAGGCCCGCGCCGAGTACTTCGCCCTGGTCGGCGACTACCGCCAGGCCATTCAGCAGCTGGACTTCGCCAAGCGCAAGGCCGGCACCAACTTCCCGCTGTCGTCGCGGATCGATGCGCGGCAACGGGAACTGATGGAACAGGAGCGCATGATCAAGGACATGATGGGCTGACGCTTTTGCGAACGCATAAAAAAACCGCCCTTTCGAGGCGGTTTTTTTGTAGGAGCGAGCTTGCTCCGGGCGGCGTTCCGACGATGGACGTCAACGATGACGCGTTTTTTCTAAATGAACGCGTCGCCCTTGAGACTTCGCGAGCAAGCTCGCTCCTCTCCTACAGTGCATTTATTTCCGACAACCGGATTATTCAGCCAGTTTGAAGGTGATGAAGCTGGCGCGACCTTGACGCAGAACCCGCATCGACACCGAGCGGTTCTTCGGCAGCGCCTTGGCGATGTCGGTGAACTCCTTGGTGGAGCCAATCGCCTGATTGTTCAGGTGAGTGATCACGTCGCCAGGCTGCAAGCCGATCAGGGAAGCAGGACCGTCCTGGACTTCCTTGATGACCACGCCGCCTTTGAGGTCGTAGGTTTTCTTCTGTTCATCGGTCAGCTCGGCCACGGAAACACCCAGGCGATTGCTGCTGCGCTCGGTACTGGATTTTGGCAGGGATTCCAGCTCTTTGCCTTCTTCAGGAATAGCGCCAACCGTCAGTTCGACGTTCTTGCGCTTACCTTCACGAATCACTTCCAGATCGGCTTTCGAGCCGGCCTTCAGCGCGCCCACCAGATGCGGCAGATCGGCGGACATGACGATCGGTTGGCCGTTCATGCTCAGGATCACGTCGCCGACTTGCAGACCACCCTTGGCTGCCGGGCCGTCATCCTGGATCTGAGCCACCAGCGCACCGGCGGGCTTCTCAAGACCGAACGACTCGGCCAGGTCCTTGTTCACTTCCTGAATGACGACGCCCAACCAGCCACGACTGACCTTGCCGCCGCTTTTCAGCTGATTGGAAACGTCCATGGCCACGTCGATCGGAATCGCGAACGACACGCCCATGAAACCGCCGGAACGGGTGTAGATCTGCGAGTTGATCCCCACCACTTCACCCGCCAGGTTAAACAGCGGACCACCGGAGTTACCCGGGTTGATCGGCACGTCGGTCTGGATGAATGGCACATAGTTTTCGTTCGGCAGGCTGCGACCGATTGCGCTGACGATGCCTTGGGTCACGGTGTGATCGAAACCGAACGGCGAGCCGATCGCCACGACCCATTGACCGGCTTTCAGGTCCTGGGATTTGCCCAGCTTCAGAACCGGCAGGTCCTTGCCTTCGATTTTCAGCAGCGCCACGTCGGAACGTGGATCGGTGCCGACGAGCTTGGCTTTCAATTCGCTGCGGTCAGCCAGGCGGACGAGGATTTCGTCGGCATCGGCAATCACATGGTTGTTGGTCAGGATGTAGCCATCCGACGAGATGATGAAACCCGACCCCAGGGATTGGGCTTCACGCTGACGATCACCCCGTGGCGTACGCGGTTGTGGTGGCATGCCACGCTCGAAGAACTCGCGCAGCATCGGCGGCAAGCCCTCGAGATCGGGCATCTGCTCGTTCACTTTACGGTCCGGCAGTTTCTGCGTGGTACTGATGTTCACCACCGCAGGCGAGGCCTGCTCCACCAGTTGCGTGAAATCAGGCAGTTCGACCGCTTGAGCAGGAATAGCCTGACCGAGTACCACTACGGTGGCAAAAACGGACAGATAAGACTTCAAACTGAGTATCGACATACAGCTCCCATTACGACGAGCAGGGTTAAGCGATATGGAGCAAGGAACACCGGTCACGACAGGCCGGCATTTTTGTTCCGGGAACAACAAACAAGGCCAGAGCCAAGATGCTCTGACCTATAAAAAATTTTCGGGATATTTGCAAATGAAAATGCTCAGCAAACATTTCGACATCTCGTCAACGAGGTGAAAATGGCCGAAATCAGCTCACTGCTTGCTGGTTGCAGCGCTATCGTTACGCATGGACAGCGCAATGCGTTCAGCGGTGCCCACAGGGATTTCACCGACCACAGTGACCATCATGTCACCCTCAGGGGTAGTCAAGCGCCGGGACACAGCAACGGTCGGCCCCAACTGAGTGCGAGTATCGGTGACTGCTGCACCATTCAACGGCTCGAGGAATACCGAGAAACGGGCCAGCCCATCGTCATACATCAGACTGTTGACCTGGGTTTTGGTCTCCGGATCCTTGCGAGCGGTACTGCTGGTCAGCTCGAAACCGGGTGGCAACCATTCCGAATGCCAGACCTGGACAACCTTGGCTGCAGAAGCCTTGTCGCTATCAAGCGCGATAGCCTTGCAATCATCGCCCGGCTGCAAGTCTCTGTCCGCCGGCACGTCGGTGGTATTGAGTTGCGTGAACTGGAATCGCTCCAGCAACTGCCCTTTGTCATTGACCAGCAATGACTTGAGAGGCAAGCCGGTTTCTTTATCCAGATGCAGCTCGAACCCATAGCGATACTGATCGCGAGGCGTCAGGGAAATGATCACTGCCGAACGTCCGGCCACACGCGACTTACCGATGACGGCAAGGTCATACCAATTCTTGAGCTTTTGAGGATCGAGTACACGAGCAGCTGAATTCGGGGAATCCCCAAGTCCTGCGATCAGGGTGCCGCTGACGCATTGAGTATGCCCATCAATACGCACGACTTCCTGTGCCGAGCCGTCGAGCTGGAGTAAACGCTCGCGGACCCTGCCATCCTGGACGCGGTGCCAGATGTTGTGGGTAGAAAAACTACCGTTACGCTCGTAGACGAAAGTACCGTGGAAGCTTTGCTGTTGCTCGGCCTGGCCCAGACGGTTCAACCAATCCTA
>DQGF01000567.1:15456-17641 GCA_003525045.1 Pseudomonas sp.
CTTTGCTGTTGCTCGGCCTGCCCCAGACGGGTCAACCAGTTCTGGGCTTCATCGGCGTGGGCTGGAACAATGAACCAGCCACCGAGCAGAAGCGTAAGTAGAGGTATGGAGCGCATGATCCTCCTTAACGGTTTTCCAGACTTGCTGCACGAGCGTACGGCAACGCGCTCTCAGTACCTTTCAGTGCGGCCTGTTGCGCATGTTGGCGCAGATAGCCTGGCAAACGTTGGTCGTGCCAGCCTGGCTGACCTTGCAATACGCCGTTGGCCATGGGACCGGTGGCATCCGAAGTTTCATTGTAGCCTGCCAAAACAGCTGGACCCTTGATCTGAGGAGCGGCCAGACCCTGCTGAGTGGATTGCTGGGCCAGTTCGACACCGGCGATCTCGTCCTGGTTGTACAGACGAACACCTGCCAATACCGCAACGGTTACCGAAGCAGCGACTGCCAGACGACCCAGGCTGCGCCATGGACCACGGGAAGCTTTTACCGGTACGGCTTCGTCGGCCAACGCAGCGGAAACTGCCGCGGCGATGTCCAGGCGTGGAAGCAGCAGATCCTTGTGCATCACTGCCCGAGCGATTTGATAACGAGCCCAGGTTTCACGAGTTTCAACATCGTCGAAGGCATTCAACACCCGACGCAATTCCAATTCGTCCGCTTCGTTATCCATCACTGCGGACAGCGATTCCTGCAGGGCTTCACGACTCATGGCGTTCCTCTCTTGGCTATCGCCGCTGTCTCAGTTTTCCTGCAACAACGGCTGCAGGGCTTTATCGATGGCTTCCCGAGCCCGGAAAATCCGGGAGCGCACGGTACCCACCGGACATTGCATGACGGCCGCAATGTCCTCGTAACTCAGACCATCGAATTCACGTAAAGTTAAGGCTGTACGCAAATCTTCTGGAAGTTGCTGGATGGTTCGATGGACGGTGCCTTCGATTTCATCCCGCAGCAATGCGCGTTCTGGCGACTCGAGATCCTTGAGGCCATGATCGCCATCGTAGAACTCTGCATCCTCGGAACTGACATCGCTATCAGGCGGCCGGCGGCCGCGTGAAACCAGATAGTTTTTCGCCGTGTTAATGGCGATGCGGTAAAGCCACGTATAAAACGCGCTGTCTCCGCGAAAATTTCCAAGCGCACGGTACGCCTTGATAAAGGCTTCCTGCGCCACATCCTGGGCTTCATGGGTGTCGTGCACGAAACGCACGATCAACCCGAGAATTTTGTGCTGGTATTTCAGCACTAGCAGATCGAAAGCTCGCTTGTCGCCGCGTTGAACGCGCTCGACCAGCTGCTGATCCTCTTCCTGGGTTAGCATGAACACTCCTCGATAAGCTCGGAGGAGGCTTGCATAACTAAACGACCAGGCTTGCAAACATAGACTCGGGCTTTTCGCAAAAGTTCTCCCCCTCCAAGCAAGTTTCCTGCGGGCTCTGATTTGGCACGCACGAAAAGCGCAGCGCGAGTTAACCCGGCTGCGCGAATAATCTTGTCATCGGTTTCGCCGGTGAGGATCAAAACCACGATCCAGCACTGAAGCCGACACTGTCCCTTGATTCAGGCAACCGTCTATTGATCTTGGGCCTTTGGCAAAAGTTCCAAATATTTGTAGCCGTGCCGAGCCGACATTGTGCAACCGTGAACAGAAAAAGAGTGTTAAATCCACGATACAGTCCTGGTGTCGTCGAACCGGAGGAAAAATCATCCGACGAAGCGTCCCCTCTTTTCCATCACAGTAGTTTCACAATGCCATACTGGCCCGGCTATTGTGCCGCTCCCCCCCTCTATATACTAGTGGGCTGTGTGGCTGCCTTGACTCGCCGATCCGGGTGTCATGCGCCAACCCCGACCCGGGTCGCTTTGAGCGGAATCCTGAAATGAGCCAACAGTTTCAACATGATGTTCTGGTAATTGGCAGCGGTGCTGCCGGCTTGAGCCTTGCGCTGACCTTGCCCGGTCATCTGCGCATCGCCGTACTGAGCAAAGGCGACCTCGCCAATGGCTCGACTTTCTGGGCCCAAGGCGGCGTCGCGGCCGTCCTGGATGACACCGACACCGTCGAATCCCACGTCGATGACACCCTCAATGCCGGCGGCGGCCTGTGTCATGAAGACGCCGTGCGCTTTACCGTCGAGCACAGCAAAGAGGCGATTCAATGGCTGATCGACCAAGGCGTGCC
>DQGF01000567.1:17925-20222 GCA_003525045.1 Pseudomonas sp.
GGCTGATCGACCAAGGCGTGCCGTTCACCCGCGATGAACAGTCCGGCACCGAGGATGGCGGATTCGAGTTCCACCTGACCCGAGAAGGTGGTCACAGTCATCGGCGCATCATCCATGCGGCCGATGCCACGGGCGCAGCGATTTTCAGGACCTTGCTCGACAAGGCCAGGCAAAGACCGAACATCGAACTGCTGGAACAGCGGGTCGCGATCGACCTGATCACCGAAAAACGCCTGGGCCTTGCAGGCGACCGCTGCCTCGGCGCCTACGTGCTCAATCGCAGCACCGGAGAAGTCGACACCTACGGCGCGCGCTTTGTGATCCTCGCGTCCGGCGGCGCCGCCAAGGTTTACCTTTATACCAGCAACCCCGACGGTGCCTGTGGTGACGGCATCGCCATGGCCTGGCGTTCCGGCTGCCGGGTGGCGAACCTGGAATTCAACCAGTTTCACCCCACCTGCCTGTATCACCCGCAGGCCAAGAGCTTCCTGATCACCGAAGCCCTGCGCGGCGAGGGTGCGCACCTGAAGCTGCCCAACGGCGAACGCTTCATGCAGCGCTTCGACCCCCGCGCCGAACTGGCACCACGGGATATTGTGGCCCGGGCCATCGACCATGAGATGAAGCGTCTGGGTGTCGATTGCGTTTATCTGGACATCAGTCACAAACCCGAAGCATTCATCAAGACGCATTTCCCGACGGTGTACGAGCGCTGCCTCGAGTTTTCCATCGACATCACCAAGCAGCCGATTCCGGTGGTTCCGGCGGCGCACTACACCTGTGGCGGCGTGATGGTCGATCAGCAGGGCCGCACCGATGTGCCGGGCCTGTACGCCATTGGCGAAACCAGCTTTACCGGCCTGCACGGCGCCAACCGCATGGCCAGCAACTCGCTGCTGGAGTGTTTCGTCTACGCGCGTTCGGCGGCGGCGGACATTCTTGAGCAGTTGCCTCAGGTGTCGATCCCGATCGCCCTGCCCGTCTGGGATGCGAGCCAGGTCACCGATTCCGACGAAGACGTGATCATTGCGCACAACTGGGACGAACTTCGGCGCTTCATGTGGGACTACGTCGGTATCGTGCGCACCAACAAGCGCTTGCAGCGCGCACAGCATCGCGTACGGTTGTTGCTGGACGAAATCGACGAGTTCTACAGTAACTACAAGGTCAGTCGGGATTTGATCGAGTTGCGTAACCTGGCCCAGGTGGCCGAGCTGATGATCCAGTCAGCGATGGAACGCAAGGAAAGTCGTGGTCTGCATTACACCCTCGACTACCCGAACATGCTGCCGGTCGCCCTGGACACTATTCTGGTGCCGCCCACCTACGCCGACTGAACTTGAGCCGGACCCGCAGGCGTCGGTGCAGATCCACCGCCTGCGAATCCCGGGGTACACAGATCGATCTGACCCACCGCTCACCCTGCAGACGAAAACGCAGCACCACGATCAAGGGTAGCGCCAGGCTGTCCGGCCGCAATTGCACCGGTTGCCAGCCCGCCGCACGACTCCACAGCTGCCAGCCATCCCCACCGCGACGCAAACCGCGAAATGCCTGGGGATGCGTCAGCAGAACCTGCCGCGGCAACACCCAGACACCGTGAACCACGCACAGCGCAACGCCGAGCAGACTAGCCCAGATCGGTATAGAAAGAAGAAACAACGAACCCAACGCGAACAGCTGGGCCAGCAGATACGCCGCCAGCAACTGCCGTGAGGCATGCCAGCGGCATTCGAACCCGTTACTTGGGCTGGACACGATCCAGGATCATGCGCACCATGCGCTGAAGCTCCGGATCTTCCGATTCGGCACGCTCCATGAACCAGCCGAACATGTCCTGATCTTCGCATTCGAGCAGCTTGCGGTAGCAATCACGGTCGACATCATTGAGGTGCGGATAGACCTCCTTCACGAACGGCACCAGCAACACGTCAAGTTCAAGCATGCCGCGACGGCTGTGCCAGTAGAGGCGATTCAGTTCAACATCTTCGACCATGGAGCGCTCCTCAAATAGGCGGCAAGTATACAGCCCCGGACTGAGTCGAACACTCGGCTTTGGTCGGGCAACCGGGTCTTTTGTGAACTACCCATTTCATGGGCGCCCCCTTATGATGTGCCTCAGACCCTTTATCCTGCGATGACCCATGGCCGATTCTGCTTTTTTCTGCACCCTGTCTCACGAAGGCGTTCTCGCGGTACGCGGCGCGGATGCCAGTAAATTCCTGCAAGGCCAATTGACCTGCAACCTCGATTACCTGAGCGACACCCGGGCCAGCCTGGGCGCGCGCTGCACGCAG
>DQGF01000567.1:20518-20747 GCA_003525045.1 Pseudomonas sp.
CGCGCGCTGCACGCAGAAAGGCCGGATGCAGTCGAGCTTCCGCATCCTGCTTGAAGGTGACGGCGTCCTGATGGCCATGGCCCGCGAACTGCTGGAGCCGCAACTGGCGGACCTGAAAAAGTACGCGGTATTCTCCAAATCCAAATTGACCGATGAAAGCGCCGCCTGGGTTCGCTTCGGCATCGAGCAGGCCGAAACAGCCCTGGCCAGCCTGGGTCTTGGGCTGCCG
>DQGF01000155.1 GCA_003525045.1 Pseudomonas sp.
CCGTAGGTGTCGACGATGATCTTGCGACCGGTCAGGCCGCAGTCGCCTACCGGGCCACCGATGATGAACTGGCCGGTCGGGTTGATGTGGAACTGGGTGTCCTTGTGCAGCAGTTCGGCAGGCAACACGTGCTTGACGATCAGCTCCATCACGCCTTCGCGCAGGTCTTTGTACGACACTTCAGGGTTGTGTTGGGTCGACAGAACGACGGCGTCGATGCCCACAACCTTGCCGTTTTCGTAACGGCAGGTGACCTGGGACTTGGCGTCCGGACGCAACCACGGCAGCAGGCCGGATTTACGGGCTTCGGCCTGGCGCTGTACCAACTGATGAGAGAAGGTGATCGGCGCGGGCATCAGCACGTCGGTTTCGTTGCTGGCATAGCCGAACATCAGGCCCTGGTCACCGGCACCCTGGTCTTCAGGCTTGGCACGGTCGACGCCCTGATTGATGTCGGGAGACTGCTTGCCGATGATATTCATCACGCCGCAGGTCGCGCCGTCGAAGCCGACGTCGGAGCTGGTGTAGCCGATGTCAGTGATGACGTCACGAACGATCTGCTCCAGGTCAACCCAGGCCGAGGTGGTGACTTCACCGGCAATGATTGCAACGCCGGTTTTTACCAGGGTTTCGCACGCCACGCGGGCGAACTTGTCTTCAGCAATGATGGCGTCCAGCACTGCATCGGAAATCTGGTCGGCGATTTTGTCCGGATGCCCTTCAGACACGGACTCGGAGGTGAAGAGGGAGTATTCGCTCATCTCGATTTTTTCCTGAATTTACCGATGGTGAGTGTCGCCAGCCGGTCGCTGAAAATGGCGGACCTGGATCTGGAAACCATTACGTAAGCCTACATAGAGGCTTTCCCCGGGAACGAGTCCCGCAGCGGTGGCCCAACGGGCCAAATCGTCCTGTTCAAACCCCAACCAGAGATCACCGCAGGCCTCCCTGGCCCAACTCTGGTTGTGGCTACATAACTCTGTTACTAACAGGCTGCCGCCTGGTTGCAGCAAAACGGCCATGTGCTTGAGCGCATCGGCTGGCGCGGCAAAATGGTGCAGCACCATGTTCAGTACAACGCAATCGGCCTTGAGGCTGACACCATTCAATGCATCGGCCAGTTGCAGGCTGACGTTGGTCAACGATTCACGCTCGCAGACCTCGCGCGCCAGTTCGAGCATCGCCGGGCTGTTGTCCAGCGCCGTGACCTGGATGAAGCGGCGCGCCAGTTCCGGCAGAAAAGCGCCGTCGCCGGGGCCGACTTCGATGGCCGTGGCTCCTTGGCTGAAACTCAGCTTGTCGAGCAATGCCACCACGCTTTCGCGGTATTGCGGCAGGCCGGCGATCAAGTCTTGCTGGGCGCGAAACTTCTCCGCTACCCGTGAGAAAAAGTCCTGACTGGCTGCCGCCCGCTGCCCGTGCACCTGACTGATGCGCGACTGCACATCGGCAGGCAGGGTCAGCTCATCCACCTCTTCCAGCAGCGCGGCATGCAGCTTGCCGCCCGGCAGGTCGGAGTGGGGCAGGGCGCGACGGTAGAAAATCGCGTTACCCTCACGGCGAGTCGCCACCAGGTCGGCCTGGGCCAATACCTTGAGGTGATGGCTCATGCCCGACTGGCCAATGCCGAAGATCTGCGCCAGTTCCAGTACGCCAAATGAGTCGTTGGCCAGCGCGCGCAATACATTCAGGCGCAAAGGATCGCCACCGGCCTTGCACAGGGCCGACAGCTCATCACAATCATCTTGTCGAATGGAGCGCGCGCGTAAATTCATAGGGCCAGCAGTCTAGTGACGCTCCGAAAGCATCGCAAGGGCAATATCAAAAAGTTTTGATATTGCTCGATAGATGGCACTTCTCGGGGAAAGGGTCACTCTACAAATCGTCAGCAGAAAGGTTTCACCAGGCGAATGCGAATTTATCCACCGGAAAAACGCCCTCAGATGACTTTCTGTCATTGCCCCGAGGCGTGTCGGTGAGGGAAAATGCTCGCCTTTTTTCCGTTTCGTTTTATTCACTCTCGATTCAATATCCGCAGGAGAACAGCGATGCCCAGCCGTCGTGAGCGTGCCAACGCCATTCGTGCCCTCAGCATGGATGCCGTGCAAAAAGCCAACAGCGGCCATCCCGGTGCCCCTATGGGTATGGCGGATATCGCCGAAGTGCTTTGGCGTGACTACATGAAGCACAACCCGAGCAATCCTTCGTTCGCTGACCGTGACCGCTTCGTGCTGTCCAACGGTCACGGCTCGATGTTGATCTACTCGCTGCTGCATCTGACCGGCTACGACCTGTCGATCGATGACCTGAAAAACTTCCGCCAGCTGCACAGCCGCACCCCGGGTCACCCGGAATTCGGCTACACCCCTGGCGTCGAAACCACCACCGGTCCACTGGGCCAGGGTCTGGCCAACGCGGTTGGTTTTGCCTTGGCAGAGAAAGTCCTGGCGGCGCAGTTCAATCGCCCGGGCCACAATGTTGTCGATCACCACACCTACGTGTTCCTGGGTGATGGCTGCATGATGGAAGGCATTTCCCACGAAGTCGGCTCCCTGGCCGGTACCTTGGGTCTCGGAAAACTGATCGCCTTCTACGATGACAACGGCATCTCCATCGACGGCGAAGTCGAAGGCTGGTTCACCGACGACACGCCCAAGCGTTTCGAAGCCTACAACTGGCAAGTGATCCGCAACGTCGACGGTCACGACCCGGAAGAAATCAAGACCGCGATCGAGACCGCGCGCAAAAGCGAGCAACCGACCCTGATCTGCTGCAAGACCACCATCGGTTTCGGTTCGCCGAACAAGCAAGGCAAGGAAGACTGCCACGGTGCCCCATTGGGTGACGCGGAAATCGCCCTGACCCGCACGGCGCTGAAATGGAACCACGGTCCGTTCGAAATCCCGGCCGACATCTATGCCGAGTGGGATGCCAAGGAAGCCGGTCGCGCCGCCGAAGCCGAATGGGATCAACGTTTCGCGGCCTACTCCGCAGCCTTCCCTGAACTGGCCAACGAGCTGGTTCGTCGTCTGAGCGGCGAACTGCCGGCTGACTTCGCTGAAAAAGCCTCGGCTTATATTGCTGAAGTGGCGGCCAAGGGCGAAACCATCGCCAGCCGTAAAGCTAGCCAGAACGCGCTGAACGCCTACGGCCCGCTGTTGCCGGAACTGCTGGGCGGTTCGGCTGACCTGGCCGGTTCCAACCTGACCCTGTGGAAAGGCTGCAAAGGTGTCACGGCTGAAGACGCCAGCGGCAACTACATGTACTACGGCGTTCGCGAGTTCGGCATGAGCGCGATCATGAACGGCGTGACGCTGCACGGTGGTCTGGTGCCTTACGGCGCGACCTTCCTGATGTTCATGGAATACGCGCGCAACGCGGTACGCATGGCCTCGCTGATGAAGAAGCGCGTGGTGTTCGTCTACACCCACGACTCCATCGGCCTGGGCGAAGACGGCCCGACTCACCAGCCGATCGAGCAACTGACCAGCCTGCGCAGCACGCCAAACCTCGACACCTGGCGTCCAGCCGATGCCGTTGAGTCGGCAGTGGCCTGGAAGCTCGCCCTGGAGCGCAACGACGGTCCTTCGGCCTTGATCTTCTCCCGTCAGAACCTGCAGCACCAAACCCGCAATGCGATTCAGATCGAAGAGATCGCGCGTGGCGGTTACGTGTTGAAGGACTGCGCAGGCGAGCCTGAGCTGATCCTGATCTCGACCGGTTCGGAAGTGGGTCTGGCGGTTCAGGCTTACGACAAGCTCACCGAGCAAGGTCGCAAGGTACGTGTTGTCTCGATGCCTTGCACCAGCGTGTTCGATGCCCAGGACGCCGGCTACAAGCAAGCGGTTCTGCCGTTGCAGGTCAGCGCCCGTATCGCTATCGAAGCCGCCCATGCGGACTACTGGTACAAATACGTGGGCCTGGAAGGTCGCGTCATTGGCATGACCACCTACGGCGAGTCGGCGCCTGCGCCAGCCCTGTTCGAAGAGTTTGGTTTTACCCTGGAAAATATCCTGGGTCAGGCTGAAGAGCTGCTGGAAGACTGATCAGGAAGTTGCGATATCGGGGCTGACGTCTTCGCGGGCAAGCCTCGCTCCTACAAGGGATCGTGTTAACGATCCCGCAAAACAGGCGAAAATCTGTAGGAGCGAGGCTTGCCCGCGAAGGCGGCGGACCTGGCGACTACATTCCCAAGCTTCATCGAGAACCCCATGCCTCAACCGCGTCCTTACAAAGTTGCACTCAACGGCTACGGCCGGATTGGTCGTTGCGTCTTGCGTGCGTTGTTCGAGCGAGGCGAGAAGGCCGGGTTTGAAATTGTCGCGATCAACGATCTGGCCGACATGGCCAGCATCGAATACCTGACACGCTTCGACTCCACTCACGGGCGCTTTCCCGGCGAAGTGAAGGTCGACGGCGATTGTCTGCATATTAATGGCAACTGCGTGAAGGTCCTGCGCAGTGCCACCCCCGAAGGCATCGATTGGGCGTCCCTGGGCGTCGATCTGGTGCTGGAATGCTCCGGTGCTTACCACACCCGTGAAGACGGCCAGCGTTTCCTCGACGCCGGCGCACCGCGGTTGCTTTTTTCCCAGCCGATGGCCAGCGAGGCGGATGTCGACGCCACCATCGTCTACGGCGT
>DQGF01000407.1:0-2386 GCA_003525045.1 Pseudomonas sp.
ACGGTGCCAGGCATTCGTTACGTAATCGACAGCGGCACCGCGCGCATCAGCCGCTACAGCTACCGCGCCAAGGTCCAGCGCCTGCCCATCGAAGCGATTTCCCAGGCCAGCGCCAACCAGCGTAAGGGCCGTTGCGGGCGGGTCGAGCCGGGTATTTGCGTGCGGTTGTTCAGCGAAGAGGACTTTATCGGTCGTCCGGAATTTACCGACCCGGAGATCCTGCGCACCAACCTCGCGGCGGTGATTTTACAGATGCTGCATCTGCGCCTCGGCGAGATCACCGATTTTCCGTTTATCGAGCCACCGGATGGCAAGGCCATCAGCGACGGTTTCAATCTGCTGCAAGAGCTGTCGGCAGTGGACCGCAACAGCCAGCTGACCCCGCTCGGTCGCCAATTGGCACGGTTGCCGGTGGATCCGCGCATGGGTCGCATGCTGCTCGAAGCGGCGAAACTTGGCAGCTTGCATGAGGTGATGGTGATCGCGGCCGGCCTGTCGATCCAGGACCCGCGCGAGCGTCCACCGGAGCGTCAGCAAGCAGCGGATCAGGCGCACGCGCAATGGAAAGACGTGGACTCGGACTTCGCCGGGCTGGTCAATCTATGGCGTGGTTTCGAAGAGCAGCGCCAGGCGCTGACGGCGAGTCCGTTGCGCAACTGGTGCCGCAAGAATTTCCTGAATTACCTGCGCCTGCGCGAGTGGCGCGATTCTCACCGGCAACTGAGCCTGATCTGCCGCGACATGCAGCTGAGCCTCAATAAAGAGCCGGCGGATTACCCGAAACTGCATAAAGCCGTGCTCTCGGGTCTGCTCAGCCAGATCGGCCAGAAAACCGAAGACGGTGATTATCTCGGTGCCCGTCAGCGGCGCTTCTGGATTCACCCTTCATCCGGGCTGGGTAAAAAGCGCCCGCAATGGCTGATGGCCGCCGAACTGGTGGAAACCACCAAGCTCTATGCGCGGATGGTGGCCAAGATCGACGCCGACTGGATCGAGCCGCTCGCCGGGCACCTGATCAAGAAAAACCACTTCGAACCCCATTGGGAGAAGAAGCGCGGCCAGGTCGTGGCGTTCGAACAGATCACCTTGTTCGGGCTGATTGTGGTCGGTCGCCGGCCGGTGCATTACGGGCCGGTCGATCCGGTGGTGTCGCGCGAGTTGTTTATCCGCGAAGCGCTGGTGCGTGGCGAGATTCAGTCGAAAGCCAAATGCCTGACGGCCAACAAACAACTGCTAGAACAACTCGACGAACTGGAAGCCAAGGCCCGTCGCCGTGACATTCTGGCGGACGAAGAAACCCTGTTTGCCTTCTACGACGCGCGACTGCCAGCCGAGATCCACCAGACTGCGACCTTCGACAGCTGGTACCGGGTCAACAGCCAGAAAGACCCGCAGCTGCTGATCATGCGCGAAGAAGACGTGCTGGCCCGCGAGGCCAGCGAAGTTACCGCCGCGCATTACCCGGACACTTTGCACATCGGCGATCTGGAACTGGCCTTGAGTTACCACTTCGAGCCTAACCATCCACGTGACGGCGTAACCCTGCGGGTGCCGGCGCCGCTGTTGCCGATGCTGCCGCCGGAACGCCTGGAGTGGTTGGTGCCGGGCGTGATCGAGGCCAAGTGCATCGCGCTGGTGCGCAACCTGCCCAAGGCCCTGCGCAAGAACTTCGTGCCGGTGCCGGACTTCGTCAAAGCCGCGTTACAGCGCATGACCTTCGCCGAGGGCTCGCTGCCCCAGGCGTTGGGCCGCGAATTGCTGCGCATGACGGGGGCGCGGGTCAGCGACGAAGCCTGGGCCGAAGCGGCGCAGCAGGTCGACAGTCATTTGCGGATGAACCTGGAAATCGTCGATGGTCAGGGTAAGTTCCTCGGTGAAGGCCGTGACCTGGCCGAGTTGACCGCACGCTTTGCCGAGGCCAGTCAGGCCGCCTTGGCCGTGCCGCAAACGGCGAAAAGCCAGCAGCCGGTAGAGGCGAAAGTCTTTGCCGCGGTCGCGGAAAAGACTCAACAGAAAATCGCCGGCCTGTCGATGACGGTCTATCCGGCGCTGGTTGAAGAGAGCGGCACGGTCAAGGAAGGGCGTTTCTCGACGCCGGCCGAAGCCGAGTTCCAGCATCGCCGGGCCTTGCAGCGTTTGCTGATGCAGCAACTGGCGGAGCCGGCGAAGTTTCTGCGTGGCAAGTTGCCGGGGCTGACCGAGCTGGCCCTGATGTACCGCGACATGGGGCGTATCGACAGCCTGGTGGAAGACATCCTGCTAGCGAGTCTCGACAGCTGCATCCTCGACGGCGAAGACCCGTTACCGCGCGACGGCGCCGCACTGGCGGCGCTGGCCGAGCGCAAGCGCGGCGGCTGGACCGAGCACGCCGAGCGGCTGGGCAAAC
>DQGF01000407.1:2674-3190 GCA_003525045.1 Pseudomonas sp.
AAGCACGCCGAGCGGCTGGCCAAGCTGACGCTGGAGATTCTCAAGCTTTGGCACGGTCTGCAAAAACGCTTCAAGGGCAAGATCGACCTGGCGCAAGCCGTGGCCCTGAACGATATCAAGCAGCAGCTCAGTCATCTGGTGTATCCGGGGTTCGTGCGTGAAACGCCGATGCAGTGGCTCAAGGAGTTGCCGCGTTACCTCAAGGCCATCGAGCAGCGCTTTGAAAAACTCGGCGCTCAGGTGCAGAAGGACCGGGTCTGGAGCGGCGAATTGTCCGGCCTCTGGACTCAATACCAGACCCGCGCCAACAAGCACGCCCAGGAAGGCAAGCGCGATCCGCAGCTGGAGCTTTATCGCTGGTGGCTGGAGGAATACCGGGTTTCTTTGTTCGCCCAGCAATTGGGGACGAAGGTGCCGATCTCCGACAAGCGCCTGAGCAAGCAGTGGACCCAGGTCGAACCCTAGAGGCTTTTTGTAGGAGCCAGGCTTGCCGGCGAAGGCGATCATAAGGACGCC
>DQGF01000217.1 GCA_003525045.1 Pseudomonas sp.
AATCGGGGTCGTACACAAATACCTGTCCGACCAGGCCGGCTGGCAGGCCGCCTCGCTTTGGCTTTTGCGGTGCACGTCCCCTCGAGAGGCCGCGTGGAGGTTCTGCGCAGTGTGCACCACCCACCACCCGCCGTTACCGCAAAACCAGCCACACACAATCAAGAACTCCAGCCAGTCATCCGGCCGCTATCCACTGTCTCAAGTGAACATCATCACACCCATCGAGGGGCTCTTTTTTGCCCGCAGAAAAAACTCGACCATCCGCCGGAAATTAGCTTTTTTTTCATGTTTCAAAAGACTTTGCCCTCTTCCTGGAACAACCATCGACAGTTATTCAGCCATACTCCAGAATGTCGCGCTTTTTTACGAAACAGCCCGTTACAAAACGGCTTATCAACACTTCATGAGTCTGCCAGCGTGAAAATCCGTCTTTCCATCCTGAGCCTGTTTTTTGCTGTTACAGGGACTTTCATCACGCCAATCGCCAACGCTGCCGAAACCACCTCAGCGCCACGAGATATCAAACAACTGAAGATCGCATCCGGCAGCGCCTTGCTGATGGATATGCAGACCAACAAGGTCATCTATGCCAGCAATCCTGACGTGGTCGTGCCGATCGCTTCCGTCAGCAAACTGATGACCGGCCTGGTCGTGGTTGAAGCCAGGCAGAACATGGAGGAATACCTTTCCATCAACATCAGTGACACGCCGGAAATGAAGGGCGTGTTTTCCCGGGTCAAGCTCAAAAGCGAATTGCCGCGTCGGGAAATGCTGCTGATTGCCCTGATGTCTTCGGAAAACCGCGCCGCCGCGAGCCTTGCCCATCACTATCCGGGCGGCTATGTAGCGTTTATTGCCGCGATGAACGCCAAGGCCAGGGCGTTGGGCATGACGAATACCCACTTCGTCGAGCCGACCGGCCTGTCCCCTCGTAACGTGTCCACCGCCCGCGACCTGAGCAAACTGCTGGTGGCTGCACACAAATATCCGTTGTTGACCGAACTGAGCACCACCAAGGAAAAGACTGTCTCGTTCCGCAAACCCAACTACAGCCTGGGCTTCCGTAACACCGACCATTTGGTCAACAAGCCGAACTGGGATATCAAACTGACGAAAACCGGTTTCACCAACGAGGCCGGGCACTGTCTGGTGCTGGTCACCAGCATGGGTAATCGCCAGGTAGCGCTGGTCATTCTCGATGCCTTCGGCAAATACACCCACTTTGCCGATGCCAGCCGTATTCGCAGCTGGGTCGAAACCGGCAGGGGTGCCGACGTGCCATCGGTCGCCTTGCAGTACAAATCCGATAAAAACCTCAAAAACCGGCAAAGCGGTGTCGTTGAAGCGTCGAAATAAACAGTGACCGACCCAGCAAAAAGCCCCGAATTTTCGGGGCTTTTTTCGTTACCAAATCATTAATCATTGGGCAGCGGCATCTGGTCGTCATCCGGAATGCCATCTCCGGCGCTCGGATCTTTATGACCTTGATGTTCCGTTGGCGCCACCACGGGCCTGGCCAAAGGATCCCTCAACGGGCTATTCGGATCCATCACCGGATCGGTGTCCGCTTCGGGGGTGGTTGGAACGCTGTCCGGACGTTTGTCGTTGAAACTCGAATCGGTAGACATACGCACCTCACTGGAGGTCAGGGTTTCAGATCGGCGAGAGGATCGTAGGGCTTCGCCGGCGCCTTGTCGTCATCGCCCGGCTTCACGTCCCTTGGCGCCTTGGCCGGTCCAATCGGATCGACCTGTGGATCGGCGAGGTCCGGCGAATCAGGGTCGAAGTCCAACTCATCGCCGGATGAATGCTCGGACGAGTGCGGGCCATCGGGGGTATTGGAATGTACCATCGGCGCCTCCTTGGATGTGTCCTGAAAAGGACTGGCCCGAAAAAGTCCGGGCCCTGATACCTCAGAGGCCAATTGCGGGTGACAAGTGCCATGCAGATGACGAACGGGAAGCTACTGCGCGGACAGCGCCTTCTTCGCCCGGGCTGCCGCCTGCTCCTGGCCTGCCTGGGCCAGATCGCTCGCCGCCTTCAGCCAGCGCTGCTGATCGACATTGGCCGGGAGCTGGGTCGGTTTCTGGATCAGCACCGCCCAACCGCCGGCATCCTTGAACGCAGATTCAAATGAACTGAAGCTCATCAGCGTCCGGCGATCCATCCCGGCCCGCAGCAGCACGGTCTGTTTCTGCCGGTTGTACCCGGCGAGAATGGCGTAACGTGGTCCAGCCCAGAACGCCGAGCCTTCGGTGAACCGCACCATCACCGGATAACCGGCCGCAACCTGGGCCAGCAGCGCAGGCAGGTTGGCGTCCAGCGGATAAACGACCATGCCGTACTCGCGGGCGAGGTTCTGCATGTTCTGCTGCAGCTGGGCTTCGGCGCCCGGCAAATGCAGGGGTTTGTCGAGTAACCCCGGGGTAATCACAATGCCCTGCTGGGACAACAGGCTCGCCAGGACCTGAGGTCCGCTCTGATTGTCCTGCCCCCGGTAGAAAGTACCGCTGAGTTCGACCCGTTCCGGCAGGCGCTTGATTTCAGGCGCAACGCTCCCCGCGCAGCCAGCCAGACCCGTCACTACGCCGACTATCAACGCGGCAGAAAGAATTCGAGAAAATACCCGCACCATCATCACTCTCTTGTTCAGACGCCAGGCATTCGCGCTCCCGGCTTGGCCGTCGATCATAGGACGCCAGACGACAGCGGTATAGCCTGCACCGGTAGTTGATTGCATTCGATAGACCGAACTTGCTGGCGACAGCCGACCTTTGGTCAATAGCATGAAACACGGCAGCGACTAGACTGTCATTTGCAGAGAGTGCGTGCCCGCAGCAGGGCAAAGGAGGCACCGATGAGCCTGACAATGACCATAGTGATGCTGATTGCCGGCTGGCTGGCCGTGGCCACTGCCATGTTGTGGGGCGTCCTGCGTATTACCCGCCGGCACCATCACCCTCCTGTGCAACCGGCGTCGCCGGCAGCCACAGATAAATCGGCCACCCGCCACGCCACCGCGCATTGACCGGCGCTTTTGGGTCGTATAAACCAAAAACGGCCGCCTGGACTCTGTCGAGTTCAGGCGGCCGTTTTGTTTATCGCCGGTTACGCTTCGGTGGCGATCCGCTTCTGTTTTGACCGCCGGGACATCATGTTCAACCCCTCGATCGTTGCCGAGAACGCCATCGCCGCGTAGACGTAGCCTTTCGGTACGTGAGCGCCGAAGCCTTCGGCGATCAGCGTCATGCCGATCATGATCAGGAAGCCCAGCGCCAGCATCACCACGGTCGGGTTGTCGTTGATGAACTTGGCCAACGGGTCAGCCGCCAGCAACATCACCAGTACCGACACCACCACCGCAATGATCATGATCGGCAAATGCTCGGTCATGCCGACCGCGGTAATGATGCTGTCGATGGAGAACACCATGTCCAGCATCAGGATCTGACCGATCGCGGCCGCAAAGCCCAGGGTCACGGTCGAGGTCGCCGACTTCGGATCTTCCGGCGCCGGGTCCATGCTGTGATGGATCTCGGTGGTCGCCTTCCACAACAGGAACAGGCCACCGGCGATCAGGATCATGTCTTTCCAGGAGAACGCGTGGCCGAGGATATCGAGCACAGGCTCGGTCAACTGGACGATGAACGCGATGGTGCTCAGCAGTGCCAGACGCAGGATCAGCGCCATGCCGATACCGATGCGCCGCGCCTTCTGCCGATGCTGCTCGGGCAGTTTGTTGGTCAGGATCGAGATGAAGATCAGGTTATCGATGCCGAGCACGATTTCCATCACGATCAAGGTGGCCAGGGCGACCCAGGCGGTGGGGCTTACAGCAAGTTCTAAAAGGTATTCCATGGGTCAGTCCTGACTCGTTTAAGACGGTTTAGATTTCCTGGGACGAAGACTCGTTTTTGTCTGCGCCCGATTGTTCTTTCTTGCTGATCAGCCCGCCGGTGGCGTCGCTTATCGCTTGCTCGGCCGCTTTGTGCGTCTCGTCGATCGCTTGTTTCGCGCTTTCGGCAGCCTTGCCCATAAGTTGCTGAGCGCTTTTCTCGGCCTGGTCGCAACCGGCCAATACCAGTAAAGACGTGATCAGCAGCGCCGTGGTTTTAAGCTTCATCATGCTTTCCTCGATAGAACAGACAGGACCGAAAAGGCCTCCCGTCGATAGCGGGGCATTCTATGGAGATAAACACTTCAGGAAAATTCGTATTTTTAACGGCTATACTTCGGTTTTTACGAACCCAAAACCGAAAACCCGAATAAATGGGTGGGTGTGTGTACCTGTAGGAGCGAGGCTTG
>DQGF01000277.1 GCA_003525045.1 Pseudomonas sp.
GGGCTTGCTCGCGAAGAGGCCAGCACAAACACCACAAAACTATCAGTCACTCACCAAACTGCGCACCGCCGAAATCTCCGGCACTTCCCGCCGATTCATATACACCCGCAACGGCTCGGTAATGTTGATCCGGTCATTGATGTTCTGATCCAGCAATAACTGGATCAACTCGCGCTTAAGCGTCATGGCGTGCTCCGGACCGGGCGCCCAGATGAACTCACTCACAGGAATAATGCCGTCATCGGCAACGTCCATGCCGAACGAGTCTTCGCTGAAACGAACGATGTACTGGCCGGTCTTGCGATTGAGGCCGACGAAGCCTTTGAGTTGGTCAGCGGCCTGGCAGATAAGCTGGGAAGTGATGCGCATGATAAACCTCACAAAGGGTCGCGAAGGACCGGTGATCGATGGTTTACACGCAAGACAAGTGAATGGCTTTCCCTCTGCCGGGGAAACTGCCAGGGCAAGAGTACTGCAAAGATCCGCATAAAAGCGCGGAATAAATCTGCTTTAAACAGGTTTATGTCGGTCTCGCGATAGCACTGGCAGCCCTCAGTTGTTAAAAGATAGCTCTTTGAAAAACTGCGAAAGGACCTCGACCATGCCTGTCACCTTCACCCAAAGCGCCCTGCTGCTGAGTGTGCTGCTCGGCCTCGGCCAGGCGCAGGCCGCCAGCGAACCAAGCCCCACCGCACTGGCGACCCGCATGGGTATCCCGCATCCGGCCGTGATTGCCCACCGTGGCGCGTCTTACGACGCACCGGAATCCACTGCCCCGGCCTACAAACTGGCCCGCGACCTTGGCGCCGACTACCTGGAGCTGGACTTGCAGCGCAGCAAGGACGGCGTGCTGTTCGCCCTGCACGACGATAACCTGCAACGTACCACCGACGTTGCCACCAAGTTCCCGGAGCGCAAGGACAGCCCGGCCAACGCCTTCACCCTTGCCGAACTGAAAACCCTCGATGCCGGCAGCTGGTTCAACAGCGCTTACCCGGATCGCGCCCGCCCTTCCTACGCGGGTCTGAAAATCCTGACCCTCGACGAAATTATCGACATTGCCCAGGGCAATCCGCTGCACAAACCAGGCCTGTACATCGAAACCAAAGAACCGAAGCAGTTTCCCGGTCTCGAACGCGACCTCAAGGAGAAACTCCAGGATCGCGGCTGGTTGAGCCCGACAGGTTCGAAACTGGCGAAAAGCGAACTGGCCGTCGGCCAGGGCAAAGGCAAGGTGGTGTTGCAAACATTTGAGAAGGGCAGCCTCGAACTGCTGGAAAAGGAAATGCCGCAAGTGCCGAAGATCTTGCTGCTGTGGGTGGGAGAAGGCAGCATCGAGCCCAAGTCCAAGGTGACCTTCGCTGAGTCCGGCGACAAGGACAAAGCGACGTTCTACGCCAAACAGCAACCGAGGGACAAAGCCGAATTCCAGCGCTGGGTCGAGTACGCCAAGGCCCTGGGCGCGATCGGCACCGGCCCTTCCGCCGCACTGACCCAGGGTGGCGATCAGAGTTACTCGGACCTGGTGCAACCGTGGATGAACCAGTACACCCATGATCAGGGCTTGCTGGTGCACGTCTACACCATCGACGATGCCGTGGATTATCAGAAAGTCATGGACGCCGGCGTCGATGGCATCTTTACCAATCGCACCAGCGAACTGCTCAAGTTTTATAAACGTCCGGCGGCGGCGAGTGTTGCGCAGTTGTTGCAGAACAATGGGTATTGATTTGAGACCGAGGCGTCTTCTTCGCGGGCAAGCCTCGCTCCTACAAGGTTGCGCAGAACCTGTAGGAGCGAGGCTGGCCCGCGAAGCTTTTACAAACGACGCACTAGTAGGAATTAAGGCTGAATTAAGTTGCCACAGTTAATCTGGCCCCACTTAAACGGCTCACCCAAGGAAAGAATCCCATGAAAACCCTGACTGCCCTGTTCACCGCTGCTGCCCTGACCCTCACCGCTGGTCTGGCCCAGGCCGATGTTCGCGTCGACCAAATCCCTGAGCTGGTCAAGAGCGGCAAGATCAAGCCATTGGAAGAACTGAACCAGGCCGCCCTGAAATTGCACCCGGGTGCGACCATCACTGACACTGACCTGGACAACCACTTCAACGGCTACGAGTACGAAGTCGAACTGCGCACAGCTGAAGGCGTTGAATGGGACGTGGATTTCGATGCCGCCACTGGCAAAGTACTGAGCAACAAACAAGACACCTGATGCACAGATAAAAAAGCCGCACGACTTTCGGGTCGTGCGGCTTTTTTGCATCCTGCATCAGCTGACTCCGAACGCCATGAATGAAGTGACGCCAACCTCGCGCCAGCCCGTTAGAATTCCTCGACACCACTCGGCCTGCAGGTCGGTGGCGAGCAGGAGGTGACGACTACCCTGTGCCACGAAATTCGTCAGGCTCACCACCCGGTGGTGATCGACAAGGCCAGTGACGACCCGCTTTACCGCGGCCACCATACGCCGCGCCTGTATCAATTCGAAAGCTCCATTGCCGTGCCGATTTATCGCACCGACGGGCGTTTCTTCGGCACCATCTGCGCCCTTGATCCCGACCCGGCACCGCTCAAATCCAGCACGATCCAGAGCACCATGGAGTCGTTCGCGAGCGAGTCACGCAATTGGCCTCCAATCTGGTGGCCAATGCGGTCGCTCATGGCAATCCTGCAAGCCCGGTCGAGATCAGCGCGCAGATCGATCAAGGAAGGTTCGTGCTGAGCGTGAAGAATCAGGGGCAGATTGCCGAGCAGGCGTTGCCGCACCTGTTCAAACCCTACTCGCGACCGACCCGCGATACACCGCAGGCCGGCCTCGGGTTGGGCCTGTACATCGCCAGCGAGATCGCAAAGTCCCATGGGGGAAAGCTGGACGTGGTCTCGAACGCAGAACAGGGCACGACCTTTACCTTCAGCCTGCCCACACCGATTTGAATAACCGTACGGCCCCATTCATTCGTACTAGGCGCTCAAGCGCGCCGTCACCTCATTCAACTGCCCCGACAACCCGTGCAGGTTATGACTGGCCGCTTCGGTGCGCTGCACGTTGTCCAGGTTGGTACTGGCGATGCTGGTGATTTCGGTAAGGTTGCGCGAGATGTCCTCGGCCACCGACGTCTGCTCTTCGGCGGCGGTGGCGATCTGGCGGTTCATGTCGCGGATGGCCTCCACGGCATGGGTGATGCGCTCGAGCATGGCGCCGGCCTGAGTGACTTGCTCGACACTTTCCTCGCTGCGCGACTGACCGCTTTCAATCGCCTGAGCCGCGTCCACCGCACCGGTTTGCACGGTTTGAATGATCTGGTTGATCTCGATGATCGACGCCGCCGTGCGCTGGGCCAGGCTGCGCACTTCATCGGCCACCACCGCGAAACCACGCCCGGCTTCACCAGCCCGGGCGGCTTCGATGGCCGCGTTCAGCGCCAGCAGGTTGGTCTGTTCGGCAATGCCGCGAATCACCTCCAGCACCTTGCCGATGCGTCCGCTGTCGGTTTCCAGACGACGGATAACCGTGGCGGTATTGGCAATTTCACCGCGCATTTGGGTGATGGTATGAATGGTACCCTGCATGACCTTTTCGCCCTGCTGGGCGGATTGATCGGCATCATCGGCAGCCCGTGCCGCATCTGCCGCATGCCGCGCGACTTCTTGTGCGGTAGCGGACATTTCGTTCATCGCCGTGGCCACCTGATCGGTGCGGTTGAACTGTTCGTTGGTGCCGCTGGCCATGAGGCTGGCAATGGAATTCAGCTCACCGCTGGCGCTGTCCAGATCCTTGGCGCTGCGCTGCAGATGGGTGAAGGTTTCGCCAAGGAAGTCGCGCAGGGTATTGGCCGCCATCGCCAATTTGCCCAGTTCGTCCTGTCGGGTGCTGGCCACGCGCTCGGCGAGCCGGCCCTGGCTGAGTTGCGCCACGTAATCGATCAGTTTGCGAATGGGTTCGACCAGGTGGCGGTTGACCAGCCACAGACTCAACAGTCCGATCAACAGACCCGAGGCCAGCATCACCACGATCCCCAGCAATACCGTGCGATCGGCGCTGGCGCTGATCAGTTTCGACTGCTCGGCACCCTGCTTGCGCAACTCGTTGACCAGTTCGCTCATCTGATCGCTGGTCGCCCGGTCCACGCCCTTGACCGCGGTGTCACCGACCGTTGGATCGGCGCCCGCCGCCACATAGGCATCACGGCCCTTCTGGTAAGCCGCGCCCAACAGACGATGCTCGTCACGCAGGCGTTCGATGCGGGTCTTGAGTTGCGGCTCGAGGCCCTTCTGCCCGGTCAGTTCACCGAGGATGCCCTGCACGTCGCGCTGACGGTCTTCGAACTGCTTCCAGTACTTGTCCAGGTCCGCCGGTTGCTTGCCACGCAACAGGACGTTTTTCCATTCCTGAACCTGCACCTTGAATTGCAGGTTGGCTTCATCGATCAATTGCGAAGTGTGCAGCGGGCCATCGATCAGATTCGCGTAATTCTGGACTCCGCTGGACAGAAAGTGAAAACAGGCCAGGGCGATCAGCAACATGGCCAACAGGCTGCCGCTCAGCAAGGCGAGGATTTGCGCTCTCAGGGATTTTTGCAAAAACATCAAGTGATCTCATGACAGGGAAAAGGCACGCACGCAGGCATGTAAGGTGTCGGGACATCCCTGTCAGCGACCTCGGTTCACGACCGCAATCGCAACGTCAACATCAACGTCATCGGCGGGCCAGAGCCTTTCTTGAGCGTTATCGACCATCGGTACCAGGCACTTGGCCAGCGTCTTGGACTGTCACAAAACTGTCAAAAGTCCTTGCGATGATGCGGCTCAAGTGAACCTGTGAAACCCGCGACAGGCGTCACCTCACAGCGAGCCCTCATGAACCACAGCATCGACCAAAGCCATCGCGACCCGGACCTGTTCGGTCTGCTATACGGTTTCAGTTTTCGCCCCGGCGAACGGGGTCGGGAAATCGATTCGGCCAAGGTCTTGCAGTGCCTGCAACAGCCGGACGACAGCGACGAATTTCTCTGGCTGCACCTCAACCTCGCCCATGCCGCGTGCGAGCGCTGGATGAAAAGTCATCTGGAATTGCCCGAAGAGTTTTTTGAAGCACTGCATGAAGGCTCGCGCTCGACGCGCATCGAACACGTCGATTCGGCGTTGCTGGCGGTGGTCAACGATGTGGTGTTCAACCTCAGCAGCATGGTGTCGTCTGATGTGTCGACGCTGTGGGTCTGCGCCCGCAGCCGGCTGATTATCAGCGCGCGCCTGCAACCGCTGCACTCGGTGGATAAATTGCGTTCGTCGGTGAAGGCCGGTGAGCGCTTCCGCTCGCCGCTGGAATTGTTGGTGCATTTACTGCGCGATCAGGGCGAAGTGCTGACGCAGATCGTGCGCAAGACCAGCCTCAGTGTCGACCAGATCGAAGATGAATTGCTGTCCTCACGGTTGTCGACCAATCGCGCCGAACTCGGTGCCAACCGCCGGGTGTTGGTGCGCCTGCAACGATTGCTGGCGCTGGAACCAGGCTCGTTGCTGCGGTTGCTCAATCGCCCGCCGCAGTGGTTGCAGCAAGAGGACGTGAAGGAGTTGCGCAAGTCCACCGAGGAGTTTGCGCTGATCATCAACGACCTCACGGCGCTGGGTGAGCGGATCAAGCTGTTGCAGGAAGAAATCGCCGCCAACCTCAATGAACAGAGCAACCGCACGTTGTTCACCCTGACCGTGGTCACGGTGCTGGCGCTGCCGATCAACATCATTGCCGGGTTCTTTGGCATGAACGTCGGTGGGGTCCCGCTTTCGGGCGACCCCGAGGGGTTCTGGATTCTAGTGGCATTGGTCGCGACCTTTACCGTGATCGCCGGGCGCTGGGCGTTTCGCAAGCGGCAGGATTATTGATTCTCCTCCCACCAACACGGCCCTGTAGGAGCGAGGCTTGCCCGCGAAGGCGTCTTACCTGATCGGGCCTCTTCGCGGCCAAGCCTCGCTCCTACAGGTTT
>DQGF01000260.1:0-346 GCA_003525045.1 Pseudomonas sp.
CGATGTACACACCACCACGCCCGCCGGTGGTCAGCACGTTGTTGCCGGCCACGCGACCGAGCCAGCAGCAGAACTGCTCGAGCACTTCCAGGGCAATCGGATCACCCGCCAGCCCCGCTGCCGTAATCGATTCAGGGGTGTCGAGCACTGCCTCGTGGCCATCTACCGCGCAGATCGCCCGATAAACCCGCGGCAAACCGCCACCGCTCAACGCCGTTTCAGCACTGACATGACCGATCTCGTTAAAGATGTGTTGCCACAGTTGAGTTTCCCGCGGACTGCTCAAGGGCAAATCGACGTGACCGCCCTCGCCCGGCAATGCCGCGAAACGGCCTTCGCCCAAGTC
>DQGF01000260.1:666-1276 GCA_003525045.1 Pseudomonas sp.
AGCAGCGTGCCAACCCCCAAGCCGGTGCCCGGACCAATCACCACCGCCGGCCGCAACGGTTGCGCCGTGCCTTCGCAGACCACGCGGAATTCGCCAGGCTGCAAGCGCGTCATGCCCAGCGCCATCGCCGAGAAGTCGTTGACCAGCAGCAGTTGATCCACTTGCAAGGTCTGGCAGAACGCCTTGCGACTGAGCCGCCAGTGATTGTTGGTGAACTTGAATTCATCGCCGCTGACCGGGCCGGCTACCGAGAGGCATACCGAACCGATCGAACCCGGCGCCAGGCCGAGTCCGCTCAGATAGAGGCTGATCGCCTCTTCCGGGCTGGCATGGTCTGCCGTCGCCAGCACCTGGATCGATTCCAGCTGCTGGTTTTTCCACAACGCGAAACGTGCGTTGGTCCCTCCGATGTCACCGACCAAAGCCAGTTTCAATTAAGCGTCTCCAGGGCAGAAGTAAAGGCGCTGGCGCCCTGCTCTGCGGAGCTGAAGGCCATGCGCATGAAACCAAACAGTTCGCGACCGCTGCCGATGTTGTTGCCCAACAGGCCCTTGGCAGGTTCGCGCGCGGCGAATTCTTCGGCGTCCACCTTAAGCTCCAGAGTACCTTT
>DQGF01000260.1:1586-2977 GCA_003525045.1 Pseudomonas sp.
CCATCGACGCGGATGATATCGCCCTCTTGCACCCGCGCCAAAGCGCCGCCCACGTAAGCTTCGGGGCTGACGTGAATGGCCGCCGGGATTTTTCCGGAAGCCCCGGACATGCGTCCGTCGGTCACCAGTGCCACTTTGAAGCCGCGATCCTGCAGCACGCCGAGGAACGGCGTCATCTTGTGCAATTCCGGCATGCCGTTGGAACGCGGCCCCTGGAAGCGCATGACGGCGACGAAGTCCTTCTCCAGCAATCCGGCCTTGAACGCATCGGCCAGGTCCTGCTGATCCTGGAACACCATCGCCGGTGCTTCGACGATCTGGTTTTCCAGGGCCACGGCGGACACTTTCATCACACCGCGACCGAGATTGCCTTCCATGACCCGCAAGCCACCCTCTGGCGAGAACGCGCGAGCGACCGGACGCAAGATGTTTTCGTCGAGGCTTTCGATCGGGCCTTCGCGCCAGACCAGTTCGCCATTATCGAGGAAGGGTTCCATGGTGTAGCGGCTCAGGCCGTGGCCCAGCACCGTGTTGACGTTTTCGTGCAGCAGCCCGGCTTCCAGCAGTTCGCGGATCAGGAACGACATGCCGCCCGCGGCCTGGAAGTGGTTGATGTCGGCTTTGCCGTTCGGGTAGACCTGACTCAGGGTCGGCACGACTTCGGAGAGGTCGGCCATGTCCTGCCAGGTCAATTGAATGCCCGCCGCCATGGCGATGGCCGGCATGTGCAGGGTGTGGTTGGTCGAACCGCCGGTGGCGTGCAGGGCGACAATCGAGTTGACCAGCGAACGCTCGTCGACGATTTCGCCGATCGGCATGAAATTGCCGTTCTGCTTGGTCAGACGCGTGACCTGATGTGCCGCTTCGCGGGTCAAGGCATCGCGCAGCGGCGTGTTCGGGTTGACGAAAGAGGCGCCCGGCAAGTGCAGGCCCATGACTTCCATCAGCAACTGGTTGGTGTTGGCGGTGCCGTAGAAGGTGCAGGTGCCGGGGCTGTGGTAGGACTTCATTTCCGATTCCAGCAGCTCTTCGCGGCTGGCCTTGCCTTCGGCGTAACGCTGACGCACATCGGCTTTCTGCTTGTTGGAAATGCCCGACACCATCGGCCCGCCCGGAACGAAGATCGTCGGCAGATGACCGAAACGCAACGCGCCCATCATCAGGCCCGGCACGATCTTGTCGCAGATGCCGAGCATCAACGCGCCGTCGAACATGTTGTGGGACAGGGCCACGGCGGTGGACAGCGCGATCACTTCGCGGCTGGGCAGGCTCAGCTCCATCCCCGGCTCGCCCTGGGTCACGCCATCGCACATGGCCGGGGTGCCACCGGCGAACTGGCCGACGGAACCGATTTCGCGCAGGGCCTTTTTGATCTGCTCAGGGAAGACTTC
>DQGF01000287.1:0-323 GCA_003525045.1 Pseudomonas sp.
ACGTGGCCGATGGTCCAGTCGGTGTAGTGGGAGAGGGCGTTCACCGTTTTGATCGCCATCATCGGCCCTTCGAAGGTCGACATGCCGTAGAACGCCAGCGAGACCACGAGGAAGCGCAGGATCGGGTCGCTGCGCAACTTATGCCAGGCGCCCGAGAGCGTCATCATGCCGTTGATCATCCCGCCCCAGCTCGGTGCCAGCAGGATCAGCGACATCACCATGCCCAGCGACTGGGCCCAGTCCGGCAGCGCGGTGTAGTGCAAGTGGTGCGGACCGGCCCAGATGTACAGGGTGATTAGTGCCCAGAAGTGCACGATCGACAG
>DQGF01000287.1:623-4437 GCA_003525045.1 Pseudomonas sp.
GCCCAGAAGTGCACGATCGACAGGCGATACGAATACACCGGACGCTCGGCCTGTTTCGGCACGAAGTAATACATCATCCCGAGGAAGCCGGCGGTGAGGAAAAAGCCTACGGCGTTGTGGCCGTACCACCACTGCACCATGGCATCGGTGGCACCGGCGTACACCGAGTAGGACTTGGTGAAACTCACCGGCAGTTCAAGGTTGTTGACGATGTGCAGAATCGCCACGGTGATGATGAACGCGCCGAAGAACCAGTTGCCCACATAAATGTGCTTGGTCTTGCGCTGCATGATGGTGCCGAAGAAGACCACGGCGTAGGCGACCCAGACGATGGTGATCAGGATGTCGATTGGCCATTCCAGTTCGGCGTATTCCTTGGAACTGGTGTAGCCCAGCGGCAGGCTGATCGCCGCCAGCAGGATCACCACTTGCCAGCCCCAGAAGCAGAACGCGGCAATTTTCGGCGCAAACAATCGGGTCTGGCAGGTGCGTTGCACCGAATAGAACGAACTGGCGAACAGGGCGCAACCGCCGAAGGCGAAGATCACGGCGTTGGTGTGCAACGGGCGCAGGCGCCCGAAACTGGTCCATGGCAGATTGAAGTTGAGTTCGGGCCAGACCAACTGGGCTGCGAGAAAAACCCCGAGTCCCATGCCGACGATGCCCCACACCACCGTCATAATGGCGAATTGGCGGACCACCTTGTAGTTGTAGGCGGTACTGATAGAAGTGTTCATGGTTCCCCATCCACGGTTCAGCCGAAGTGCGGGCGTTTGCGCAAGGCAACGCTCCCTTCGCCTGGAGTTATAGGCAGACTAAAAGCGAGGCAAGCATGGACAAAGAGCACAAGGCCAGTATTGACGGGGATCAATGGGCGCAGTGCCTGCGGGATCATGGATGGTTATGGAATGAGGCTGCCATAAAGGGGGCGGCTGAACCTGTGACGCTGATTCTCGCTCATGGCGCCGGCGCGCCAATGGACAGTGGCTGGATGGATGACATCGCCGCACGCCTTGCTGCGCATGGGGTCAACGTGGTGCGCTTCGAGTTTGCGTATATGGCGCAACGGCGTATGGAGGGTGGCAAACGTCCACCGAACCCGGCATCCAAACTGCTGGAGTGCTGGCGTGAGGTCTATGCCGTGGTGCGACGCCATGTCGCTGGGCGCCTGGCCATTGGCGGCAAGTCCATGGGCGGGCGTATGGCCAGCCTTTTAGCCGATGAATTGCACGTCGATGCGTTGGTATGCCTGGGGTATCCGTTTTATGCGGTTGGCAAACCGCAGAAGCCGCGGGTCGAGCATTTGGCGGCGCTGAGGACGCGGACGTTGATTGTCCAGGGAGAGCGGGATGCACTGGGCAATCGCGAGGCCGTTGAGGCTTACGCGCTGGCGCCGAGTATTGAGGTGTTCTGGCTGATGGCGGGGGATCATGATTTGAAGCCGCTGAAGGCTTCGGGGTTTACCCACGAACAGCATTTGGCGGCGGCGGCGAGCAAGGTTGCCACGTTTCTTTCGTGAGCTTTCGGTGCCGCTCAGGGCCTCATCGTCGCAACGCCGCCCTTGCCCTGCACCTGTCCCCGTAGGAGCGAAGCTTGCTCGCGAAGAACGTTAACGATAACGCGTTTATTCAGGTAGAACGCGTTATCGTTGACGACCATCGCGAGCAAGCTTCGCTCCTACAGGGACAGGGACAGGGACAGGGACAGGGACAGGGGCAGGGCGCAAGCCGCTCGCTATACCTTGTCCAGCTTCTTCTCATGTGCCGTCACCTGCTGGCACAACTCGATCATCTGCTCGCGCATCCAGCGGTTGGCCGGGTCCTGGTCGGTGCTTTCGTGCCAGTAGAGGTGGGTTTCCACCGGCGGCACGTCGTTGACCGGCAAGTTCACCGAGTACAAGTCATGGCAGCGGGCGAAGCGCTCCGGCACGGTCATGACCATGTCGGTCTGCTGCAACACTTGCGAGGCCATCAGGTAATGCTGGGAGCGCAGGGCGATCTTGCGCTGTATGCCCATCTTGCCCAATGCCAGATCGACATGGCCCAGACCGCTGCGACGGCTCGAGATATGGATGTGGGTCAGGGACAGATAGTCATCGAGAGTGAATTTTTCCTTGCCGGCCAGCGGATGACCCTTGCGCATGGCACACACGTAGCGGTCTTCCATCAACTTTACGTGGCGCACCTGCGGGTCGGTGTTGAGCGGCGCGTCGACGGCGAAATCGAGGCGCCCGGCCGCCAGTTCCTTGGTGGTTTCGCGGCGCTTGGACAGGAAGCTTTCGATGATCACCGTCGGTGCCAGGCGGCGCAGGCGCTGGAACAGGGGCGGCAGGATCACCGCTTCGGTGAGGTCGGTCATGCTGATGCGGTACGTCTTGACCGCCTGCAGCGGATTGAAGATACGGCTTTCCTGCACCGAGACCCGTAGCAGGGAGAGGGCGTTGCGCACCGGGCCGATGATGTTCTGGGCCATCGGTGTAGGAACCATGCCCTGGGCGGTGCGCACGAACAACGGATCGTTGAAAGTCTCACGCAGGCGGGCCAGGGCGTTCGAGACCGCTGGTTGAGTGATACCGACAATCTGCCCGGCCCGGGTCAGGTTGGCTTCGGTGTAGATCGCGTCGAAGACGATGAAAAGATTGAGGTCGACCTTGCTCAGATTCATTGCGCTGCACTCTTATTATGTGGGCTGGGTGGCCTTGACGATCAGTCGATCATATATCGGTGATGAATGTTAATACACGCCGAGAATAGGCTAGGTAAATTTTCGTTGCTGTTCTAGCATCGATTGCATGACCTGAACGACTCCTCTGAACCCCCTGTTAAAAGGTAGAGCTGCCCATGGATTTCGCTTATTCGCCCAAGGTGCAAGAACTGCGTGAGCGCGTGACCGCGTTCATGGACACCTACGTTTATCCTGCCGAAGCCGTGTTCGGGCGCCAGGTCGCCGAGGGCGATCGCTGGCAGCCGACCGCAATCATGGAGGAGCTCAAACTCAAGGCCAAGGCGGAAGGGCTGTGGAATTTGTTTCTTCCTGAGTCCGAACTCGGCGCCGGCCTGACCAACCTGGAATACGCACCATTAGCGGAAATCATGGGCCGTTCGCTGCTGGGGCCCGAGCCGTTCAACTGCTCCGCGCCGGACACCGGCAACATGGAAGTGCTGGTGCGTTACGCCAACGAAGAGCAGAAGCAACGCTGGCTCGAACCGCTGCTGCGCGGCGATATTCGTTCGGCGTTTGCCATGACCGAGCCGGACGTGGCTTCCTCCGACGCCACCAACATGGCCGCCCGCGCCGTGCGCGATGGCGATGAGTGGGTGATCAACGGCAAGAAATGGTGGACCTCGGGTGCCTGCGATCCGCGCTGCAAGATTCTGATTTTCATGGGCCTGAGCAATCCGGACGCCCCGCGCCATGCCCAGCACTCGATGATTCTGGTGCCGGTGGATGCTCCGGGCGTGAAGATCGTTCGTCCGCTGCCGGTGTTCGGTTACGACGACGCGCCCCACGGTCACGCCGAAGTGCTGTTCGAAAACGTGCGGGTGCCGTACGAAAATGTCCTGTTGGGTGAAGGACGCGGCTTCGAAATCGCCCAGGGTCGCCTTGGCCCTGGCCGGATTCACCATTGCATGCGTTCGATCGGCATGGCTGAGCGCGCGCTGGAACTGATGTGCAAACGCTCGGTGAACCGTACTGCGTTCGGTAAACCCCTGGCACGTCTGGGCGGTAACATCGACAAGATCGCCGACTCGCGGATGGAGATCGATATGGCGCGCCTGCTGACATTGAAGGCCGCGTACATGATGGACACCGT
>DQGF01000287.1:4743-8279 GCA_003525045.1 Pseudomonas sp.
GATGGACACCGTCGGCAACAAGGTGGCCAAGAGCGAAATCGCGCAGATCAAGGTGGTGGCACCGAACGTGGCCTTGCGGGTCATCGACCGGGCGATCCAGATTCATGGCGGGGCGGGGGTTTCCAACGATTTCCCGCTGGCCTACATGTATGCAATGCAGCGCACCCTGCGCCTGGCCGACGGCCCGGACGAAGTGCACCGTGCGGCCATCGGCAAGTTCGAGATCGGTAAGTACGTATCGTAGGAGCAAGCTTGCTCGCGATGGTCGTAAACGATAACGCGTGTTTGCTGGATAAACGCGGCGCTCTGTAGGAGCAAGCTTGCTCGCGAAGGACGCTAACGGTAACGCGTGTTTACTGGATAAACGCGATGCTTTGGTGTCCTTCGTCGGAACACCGACCGGAGCAAGCTCGCTCCTACAAAAAACAACGGCCACGACGTCTCAGTCGACCATTGGCAGCCCATAAAACGCCCGCGCACACGCCGTGCTGTGGGCCGCCAATTCTTCCTCGCTTTCCCCTCGATGCAGCGCCACTTCGCGCAACACTTCGGTGAGATACGCAGGCTCATTGCGGCCATTTTTCGGCTTGGGCCGCAAACTGCGCGGTAACAGGTACGGCGCGTCGCTCTCCAACATCAACCGCCCGCGTTTGATCTCCTTCACCAGCGGATGCAGGTGCGTGCCCCGGCGCTCGTCACAGATCCAGCCGGTGATGCCGATGTGCAAGTCCAGATCGAGATAGCTGAACAGCGCCTTTTTTTCGCCGGTGAAGCAATGCACCACCGCGGCCGGCAACTGATCACGGTAATCACGAAGGATCTCCAGCAGGCGCTGGCTGGAGTCCCGTTCGTGGAGGAATACGGGCATTTGCAGTTCGACCGCCATCGCCAAGTGCTCTTCGAGGACCTTCTCCTGTTGCGGCCGCGGCGAAAAATCGCGATTGAAATCCAGCCCGCATTCCCCCACGGCCACCACATTGGGTTCCTTGAGCAAACTGCGCAGACGCTGAGCGCTGTCGGCGTTCCAGTCACTGGCCGAGTGAGGATGAATGCCGGCGGTGGCGAACAGTCGTTGCGCCGTTTCATCCAGTTCGCGGCACAGCTCCAGCGCCTGTTCACTGCCCTCGACACTGGTGCCGGTGAGCACCAATTGGCAGACCCCGGCAGCGTAGGCACGGTCGAGTACAGCCTGGTGTTTGTCGGCAAAACCGGGGTTGGTCAGGTTGACGCCAATATCGATGAGTTGCATGGTGCTACCTCGGACCAAAGGCCGGAAAGCATATCAGAGCTGAAGATTTATAAGAAAAGCCAAGAACTACAACGGGTTAATGCTGTCTCTTGATGCCGCGAGACAGGTCCGGCTGATCGATATGCCATCACTGTGCCAGTCTTCGGGCACCTTGTCAGCGCTCGGAGCGCTCTGTTTCTGTCGTTCGACCTCATGCAAATGCTTGGGATCGAAGCGGTATTCTTTGCGGAGAGTGGATGACGCGTCCCTCGGTTTTGTTACTGCTGTGTTGTTCGTTGCTGCTGCCGATGCCGGCGGTTGCGCGTCTGGCCGGGCCGCTGCAAGGCGTGCCGGCAGCCAAGGTCCGTGATCTGGCGGAAATCCGCAGCAGCCGGGTACTGAGGGTGCTGGTCAATCAGAGCCGCAACAGCTCTGGCGAAGTTCAGGGCCAGGCCATTGGCGTCGAATACCATCGTCTGCGCGCCTTCGAGCAATACCTCAACGGTCACGCCCGTGACGGTCAGGAAATCACCCTCAAGATCATTCCCAAGGCCAAGGATCAGCTGCTCGGAGCGTTGCAGCGCGGCGAGGGGGATCTGGTGGCCCCGGGGGAGTTGCTCGATCTGAAACCAGGTTACGCCGTCAGCACCAGTGCTCCGATTTCGAGCAACGTGCCATTGCTGTTGGTCGGGATCAAGGGCGAGCGACGCTACACTCGTCTTGAACAACTCTCGGGCAAAACCCTGGCGCTGCCCACTGGCAGTGCCGCTGGCGATGCGGTCAGTCAGATCAATCAGAAGCTTGCGTTGCACAAGCTGGCGCCGGTGAAGATCGAGTGGGTCGATCCCAGCCTGGCGGTTGAGGATGTGCTGGAGATGGTCCAGGGCGGGATTTTTCACCTGACCATCGTCGAACAACCGATTGCCGAGCGCTGGGGCAAGATTTTGCCCAAGTTGCGATTTGATCGGCAGGTGCTCATCAGCGAGCCGGGCGAAGAATTCTGGTTTGTGCGCCGCGATGCTTCGATGTTGCGCGCGAGCATCGATCGCTTCCTGACCGGCTACAAAAAACCATCGGATCAGGACGCGGCGTTCCTGCGGATCTATCGACGCTTGTATCGAGTGCATTATCCATTGGCCAAGGCTGATCGACAGCGCCTGGAAAAACTTCGACCGGTGCTGCAGAAACACGCTGACGCCCAAGGCATGGACTGGCTGAACCTGGCGGCGCTGGCGTTCAAGGAGTCATCCCTGCAACCCAATGCCCGCAGTGGCAGCGGCCCCACCGGCCTGATGCAAATCACCCCTTCCGCGGCCCAGCGGGTGGGGGTCAATAATATTCAAAACCTCGACGCCAATGTGCAGGCCGGGGCCAAGTACCTGGCAATGATCCGCCGCAAATTCTTTTCCAGTCCCAAACTCAACGAGCGCGAGCGCATGGCGTTCGTGCTGGCGGCCTACAACATGGGGCCGGAACGCGTGCAAGGCATGCGTGCCGAGGCGCGTCGACGGGGCTTGAATCCCAATCAGTGGTTCTTCCAGGTGGAACGCATCGCCATGGAGCAGGTGGGAATGGGCGCCGTCAGCTATGTTAATAGCGTGAACAAGTATTACTTGGCGTTCGATCGGGAGCGGGAGTCGTTGGAGCCCCCGGGGCAGAAAGTTGCCTCACGTAAATGATCGAATAAACTGATTGTTATGGCGGTTTTTTTGCGCTTTTAACAGGATGTTTACTGATTAATATAGCGGCCAACCAACACTCAGACAGAATGGATGACACAGCATGAGCACACTGATCAACAAGGTACTGTTTACCCGCGCCGGCTATGGCTTGACTGTCCTGCGGATTTTCGTCGGCATCGTCTTCGCTGCCCATGGTTCGCAGAAACTCTTCGGAGCGTTCGGTGGTTATGGTCTGGCGGGCACGGCGCAGTACATGGAGAGTATCGGTCTGACGCCAGGTTTTGTGATGGCGACGCTGGCGGGGGGTACTGAGTTCTTCGGCGGCTTGGCGTTGATCATTGGCTTGCTGGCGCGCCCGGCAGCTTTGGGCCTGACCTTCCTCTCGCTGGTCGCTATTTTCACTGTGCATATTGGCAATGGTTTGTTCATGGCCAACAACGGGTATGAATTCGCCCTGGCGCTGCTGGGCGGCAGCCTTGCGGTGTTGATCGAAGGGGCGGGAAAACTGTCGGTCGATCGTGCCATCGCTGGTTGACGGCTCTGTTTCCCTGTAGGAGCGAGCGGTGCGGCGATCCGACTTGCCCGCGAAGGCGGACTGACTTTCGGCATCGATGTCGACTGACACG
>DQGF01000267.1:0-1992 GCA_003525045.1 Pseudomonas sp.
CTGTATCCGTCAATCCTGGAGAATCGGCACCACGGCAATCCTGTACGGATCGAAAATCTTCAGCATCTCACCGTTGTCCCGCAACCCTTGCAGCAACTTGCCGAACGCAGCGCCACTGATGGGCGCCGTCGGGCGCAGGATCGCATAGTGGTGATAGATCTGATCGACACGCTCGGACACCAGCAACTGATCGGCGACCTGTTCGTTGCGCAACAGGTAATCGCTCAGGTACGAGCGCGTCACCAGGGCAATGTCTGCTCGCCCGCGCAGCACCATCAGCAGGTTGCTGTCATGGGAATAGGTCAGTGTGGCGTTGAAGTTCTGCGCGAGAAATTTCGGGTCGGCATTGAAATTGGAAAATTCGTAATGGTAGCCACTGAACAGCGCCAGGCGTTTGCCGGTGAGGCTGGCAAAATAGTTCTGTTGACGACCAGGCTCGCGCTGCGCGACAAAAATCTCTGCGTCTTCCAGCCCCATGTCGACGGTGGTGTGGGGAATGTCCTTCCAGCCCCAGTCCGGGTTCTCGAAGATCGCCATGTCTACCCGGGCTTGCTTGAAATCACCGAAGCGTCGGGGAATGGACGTCGGCACCAGGACAAATTGATAGTCGTTTTGCAGGGCATTGAGCGCCTCCACCAATTGTGGCAACAGGCCGGTGTCGGCACCGGTTTCCGGGCGAACCGTATAGGGCGGGAAATGCGCGGCACCGATCCGCACCAGCTGTGCAGCCTGGGACGGTAATACCCCTATCGACGAAAGCGCCGCCAGCAAAAGCACCGAAGCCGTCCGAATTGGCGAAGACATCAAACAACCCACTCCCCAGAAAATACGCTTCAATGCATTCAAGCTAGGCGGTTTCGGCCACTTAGCCAGTTTAGTTGTGTCCGGGACCTCACTATGGCGTCTCTTTCAGCACCAGAATCAACGCTTCATCGGCCAATTGATCGAGACTCAGGCCGCCGCCGGCGCGAAACCAAGTGGTGCTCCAGGACAGTGCACCGGTCAGGAAACGGCGGGTAATGAACACATCGCCGCGGATAAACCCGGCGTCCTTGGCCTCGCCCAGCACCTGCAGCCAGAGGTCTTCGTAGATGTCGCGCAGGGCCAGCACCCGCGCCTGTCCTTCTTCGGAGAGCGAACGCCATTCGTACACCAGCACGGCCATGGCCTCGCCGCTGCCGCCCATGATTGACTGCAATTCGCAACGAATCAGCGCCAGCACCCGCTCGCGCACGCTGCCAGCCTCGGCCAGCTCCGCGCGCATCAACGCCGTGTTATAGCGAATGGTCTCCTCCATCACCGCCCGCAGGATTTCGTCCTTGCTTTTGAAGTGATGAAAAATACTGCCGGACTGAATGCCAACGGCGCCGGCCAGATCGCGCACGGTGGTGCGCTCGTAGCCTTTGTTGCGAAACAGGTGAGCCGCCACTTGCAGCAGTTTGCCGCGGGCGCTGTCCGGGTCGGTCAATTGGCCGTTGTCGACCAATTCGCGCATCACCCTCAGGGCTTTTTGCTCGTCCACCCGTTTTTCTCCTACAGTCGATCAATCCAATACGCCGCTTACCGCTAAAACAGCGGGGTTGCGCGGGCAATTTAAGCTGGCAAGGGCGACCAAGCAAGCGCTCGGGCAGAAGATAGTTTAGCCGTTTACAAACCAAGCGCTTGCTTGGTAGTCTCGATGTACTGCTGTCGGAGGTGGCTATGGAATTGACTGCGCCCAAAACAATTCGCATCGGTTGCGCCAGCGCCTTCTGGGGCGACACTTCGACCGCCGCCGCGCAACTGGTGGAGGGTGGGAATCTGGATTACCTGGTGTTCGATTTCCTGGCCGAGATCACGATGTCGATCATGGCCGGTGCGCGAATGAAAGATCCCCAGGCCGGCTACGCCAGCGATTTCATCGAAATTCTCAGCCCACTGCTCACGCGGCTCGCCGAACAAAACATCCGCGTCATCAGCAATGCCGGCGGGGGCAATCCGCAAGCCTGCGCC
>DQGF01000267.1:2279-2507 GCA_003525045.1 Pseudomonas sp.
GGTCAATCCGCAAGCCTGCGCCGCCGCCTTGCAAGCCGCCTGTGATCAGGCCGGGGTGGCGCTGAACATCGCCGTGTTGCTGGGTGACGACCTGCAACCGCAATTCAAACAACTGAGCAACCTTGGACTCCATGAAATGTTCAGCGGCGCATCGCTGCCGCCGATGTGCGTCTCGACCAACGCCTACCTCGGCGCGCCGGGCATAGTCGAGGCCCTGCGCCTGGGCGC
>DQGF01000267.1:2797-4716 GCA_003525045.1 Pseudomonas sp.
GTCGAGGCCCTGCGCCTGGGCGCGGACATCGTGATTACCGGGCGCGTGGTCGACAGCGCCGTGGTCAGCGCCGCGCTGGTGCACGAATTCGGCTGGTCCTGGCATGACCACGATAAACTCGCCCAGGCCGCATTGGCCGGCCACATCATCGAATGCGGCGCCCAGTGCACCGGCGGCAATTTCACCGACTGGCGCGATGTGCCCGACTACGAACACATCGGTTTTCCCATCGTTGAAGTCAGCGCCGACAGCCAGTTCATCGTCAGCAAACCCGAAGGCTCCGGCGGCCTGGTCACACCACTGACCGTCGGTGAGCAGATGCTCTATGAAATCGGTGACCCGCAGGCTTATCTGCTGCCGGACGTGATCTGCGATTTCACTCAAGTCAAACTGGTGCAACAAGGCAAGAACGCGGTTCAGGTGCACGGCGCAAAAGGCTTGCCGCCGACCGACCACTACAAAGTCAGTGCGACTTATCCGGACGGTTTTCGTTGCACCGCCAGTTGCCTGATCGCCGGGATCGATGCGGTCGACAAGGCGCGTCGGGTCAGCGCAGCAATCATCGACAAGACGTCGGAAATGTTCAGCCTGCGCGGTTGGGGGCCTTACAGTGAAGTGAACATCGAGCTGCTGGGCAGCGAGGCCACCTATGGTCCGCATGGCCAGCGCCAGGACAGCCGTGAAGTGGTGATCAAGCTCGCCGTGCGCCATCCGGACAAACAGGCGCTGATTCTGTTCTCCAGGGAAATCGCCCAGGCCGCTACCGGCATGGCGCCCGGGCTGACCGGGATTGTCGGCGGGCGGCCGACTGTGTATCCGTTGATCCGGCTGTTCTCGTTCCTCATCGACAAAACCGCCTGCACCCTGGAAATCGACCTCGCCGGTCAGCGCCATCGGTGTACCCTGCCCGCCGTCGATGAGCTCGACACCGCCGATTTGCCAATCCCCTTCGACCCACCCAAACCCATGGGCCCGGCCGATGCCAGCGTCGCCCTGATCAAACTCGCGGTCGCGCGCTCCGGCGACAAGGGCAATCACAGCAATATCGGGGTCATGGCTCGCGAACCCGAATACTTGCCCTGGATCGCCGAAGCCTTGACCCCGGAAGTGATCGTCGACTGGATGAGCCATGTCCTCGACCCGGTCCACGGGCGAGTCGAACGCTGGTATCTGCCCGCCACCCACAGCCTTAACTTTCTGCTGGAAAACGCCCTGGGTGGCGGCGGTGTGGCCAGCCTGCGCATCGATCCGCAAGGCAAGGCCTTCGCTCAACAACTGCTGGACATCCAGATTCCGGTGCCTCAGCGCATCGCCGACCAAGTCAACTAGAGGACTGCCGCCGTGGCCTACGATTCGATTTTCAAAGCCGATTTGTTTGCCGGCCAAAACATCATCGTCACTGGTGGCGGCAGCGGCATCGGCCGTTGTACCGCTCACGAACTGGCGGCCCTCGGCGCCCATGTGCTGTTGATTGGGCGCAATGCCGACAAACTGAAAAACGTCGCCGCCGAAATTGCCGAAGACGGCGGCAAGGCCGACTGGATGACCTGCGATATCCGCGAGGAAGAGGCCGTCAGGCATCTGGTCAGCGAGTTGATCCGCAAGCACGGCCCGATTCATGGGCTGGTCAACAATGCTGGCGGGCAGTACCCGTCGCCCCTGGCCGCGCTGAATCAGAAGGGCTTCGAAACCGTGGTGCGCACCAACCTGGTGGGCGGTTTCCTGATGGCCCGGGAAGTGTTCAACCAGTCCATGAGCAAGCACGGCGGTGCCATCGTCAATATGCTCGCCGACATGTGGGGCGGCATGCCCGGCATGGGCCACTCGGGTGCGGCACGCTCGGGCATGGACAACCTGACCAAGACCGCCGCGTTCGAATGGGGCTACGCCGGAGTGCGGGTCAACGCCGTGGCGCCGGG
>DQGF01000267.1:5027-5719 GCA_003525045.1 Pseudomonas sp.
AGCGGCATGGACACTTACGAAGGCGCGTTCAAGGCGGTGATTCCGACCTTGCGCGAACACGTGCCGCTCAAGCGTATCGGCACCGAATCGGAGGTCAGCGCGGCGATTGTTTTCTTGCTGAGCCCGGCGGCGGCGTTTGTCAGCGGCAGTACGTTGCGCATCGACGGTGCCGCGAGCCTCGGCGGACGCGCCTGGCCGATCCACCAGGCGCAGAACAGCATGTCATACAACGGCTTCCATCGCGCCTACTTGCCAGACGTGCTCAAGGACAAGGAATAAGCCATGCCGGTGATCCAGTCGCAAGTGGACCCCTTCAACGAACAGTTCACCCGCAATCGCTCGGCGATGCTGGTGGGCATCGAGCAAGTCCGCCAGCTCGAACAGAACCTGCTGAACAAGGCTGCAGAAGCCAAGCCCAGGTTCGACAAGCGCGGCCAACTGCTGCCCCGCGAGCGCCTCAATCTGCTGCTGGACCCCGGCGCACCCTTCCTCGAACTGGCGAGCCTGGTCGGCTACAAACTGCACGACGACAAGGACGGCAGTTGCGCCGGTGGCGGTTTGATCGCCGGGATCGGCTACGTGTCCGGCGTCCGGGTTTTGGTGGTGGCGAACAACAGTGCGATCAAGGGCGGGACCATTTCCCCCAGCGGTCTGAAAAAATCCCTGCGCCTGCAACAGATCGCCATGGAAAA
>DQGF01000267.1:6128-6382 GCA_003525045.1 Pseudomonas sp.
AATCAGGCGCGGATGTCGGCCATGGGCTTGCCGCAGATCACCGTGGTCCACGGTTCGGCCACCGCTGGCGGGGCTTATCAGCCAGGATTATCGGATTACGTGGTGGTGGTGCGCGGCAAGGCCAAGTTGTTTCTGGCCGGCCCGCCGCTGCTCAAGGCGGCCACCGGAGAAATCGCCACTGACGAAGAATTGGGCGGTGCCGAGATGCATGCGCAGATCGCTGGAACCGCCGAATACCTGGCCGAGAACGATGC
>DQGF01000267.1:6683-6889 GCA_003525045.1 Pseudomonas sp.
GAATACCTGGCCGAGAACGATGCCGACGGCGTGCGTCAGGTGCGCGAGATTGTCAGCCTGTTGTCGTGGAATGCGCGGCTGCCTTTAACCCCTGCGCGACAGTGGGAAGAACCGCTGTACCCCATCGACGAACTGTTGGGGCTGATCCCGGACGATCCGAAAAAACCTTACGACGTGCGTGAAATCATCGCGCGGATTGCCGACGG
>DQGF01000354.1:0-258 GCA_003525045.1 Pseudomonas sp.
CGCGGAACATTCAGACCGCCGGGCAGGATGCCTTCATGACGCAATCCTTGCTCGACGCACTCGCGCATCACCGACCAGATGTGCAAAAGGCCCTGGCGGATTTCGGTTTCGCTGCGCCAGGCCAATTCATTGGCCATCATCAACTCGGAAACCCGCAGACCGTGCTGGTTGCAGAGCCTGAGCAATTCGGCGGCACTGGAGAAATCGTATGGCAGCACCACGTCGCTGTTCGGTGCAATGCCCGACTCGGCTTCGGCC
>DQGF01000354.1:550-1105 GCA_003525045.1 Pseudomonas sp.
CCGACTCGGCTTCGGCCGCTTCGATAATGAAACCGCCGCCGATCGAGTAGTACGTTTGCTCCCACAGCTCACCGGTTTCTCCAAAGGCTGTCAGGGACATGGCATTGGGGTGGTAGGGCAAACTCTCGTCGACCAGCAGGAGATCGCGCTGCCAATTGAAAGCAATGGTCTTTTTGCCGGCCAGGAGCAGTTCGCCGGTTTCACGCAGGGTCTGGATTCGGCTATCGATGGAAGTGGGCTCGATGCTATCCGGCCATTCCCCCATCAGGCCCATGACGCACGCGCGGTCGGTGGCATGGCCGACGCCCGTGGCCGAAAGGGAACCGTAGAGGCGGATTTCTACCCGCCGGACGTCATCCAGTAATCGTTGGTCAGTCAGGGCTTGGGCGAACGTCGCGGCGGCGCGCATCGGACCGACGGTATGGGAGCTGGACGGACCGATGCCGACTTTGAAGAGATCGAAAACACTGATAGCCATGCTAAATCCTATGCAAGCAATGGAGTAGGAATCGCTGCCATGTTTTGTAGGACAAGCGCAATGTCGGCGATACTGCC
>DQGF01000354.1:1457-4824 GCA_003525045.1 Pseudomonas sp.
AAGTCAGCCTTTAGCAGGACTAAACGATGAGTCGCCAATTGCACGCCCAGACCTACGTCTGGCTTCACGTGTTTTCCTGTGCCGCGCGACATCTGTCGTTCACCCGATGTGCCGAAGAACTGCACATCACGCCGGGTGCGGTCAGTCAGCAAATCCGACAACTGGAAGAGCGGTTGGGCTTCCGCCTGTTTCATCGTCGTGCTCGCGGCGTGGAATTGAGCGCCGAGGGCCAGCGGCTGGCCATCACCGTCAACGAGGCTTACGGCAGCATCGACGCAGAATTGCGACGACTGGATGCGGGAATGATCAGCGGAATTTTGCGGCTGCGCTCGATTCCATCCTTCCTGAGCAAGTGGCTGACCCCGCGGTTGCCACGCTTGCAGCAGCGTTTCCCGGACATTCAATTGCGCCTGGTGGCCGAGGACAGCAGCGTACCGTTGCACGAAGGCGACTTCGACCTGGCCATCGACCTCAATGACGGCAGTTATCCCGGCTTGTTATCCACAACCTTGCTCGACGAGCAGATCTTTCCGGTCTGTGCCCCGAGCTTGTTGCGTGGCCGCCCACCGCTGCATGGGCCGGCGGACCTGATGCACTTCCCGTTGCTGCACGACATCACCGCCTGGCGCGGCAGCTATGAGTACGCGGAATGGGAGTTCTATCTCAATGCCATTGGTTTTGAAGGTGCGGACGTACGGCGTGGGCACACCTTCAATCGCAATCACCTGACCATCGAAGCGGCGATTGCCGGCATGGGCGTAGCGATTGCGCGGCGAACCTTGCTGAACGATGAACTGGAGCGGGGGACGCTGATCGTGCCGTTTGGCCTGGCGGTCGCCAATCACAAACGTTATGTACTGCTCTATGCGCCGGGCGCGCTGAGCCATCCGGGCGTACGCGCGGTGCATGACTGGCTGGTAGAGGAGGCGGGGATGTTTCGGAGCCTGCACCCGCTGGCGGAGCGGCAGATGTGAGCAATTGTGACAAAGAAGCGAGGCGACCCAACTCCCGACCTTAACAGCGCTTTTGCTCCGTGTCCGGCTTTTTTTGCGAATGAAAATTTTCTTTTTTTAGGGGTTGAATTGTTCTGCGCTCAGACCGATTGTGTAAGTAAGAGGTCACGGTGATGACGCCCAAGGGCCAGCCGATGTGCCTCTCGCGAGCTAGCTGAAATAAGGGATGAACTATGCAAATCCAAGTCAACAGCGATAACCATATTCAAAGCAGCATCCGACTGGAGGAGTGGGTACGTACTACCATTGAGAGCACGCTCGAACGTTATGAAGAGGACCTGACCCGTGTCGAGGTTCACCTGCGGGACGAAAACGGCGACAAGCCAGGACCGCACGACATGCGCTGCCAGCTGGAAGCGCGGCCAAAAGGCCATCAACCGATTTCTGTCACCCATAAAGCTGACTCCCTGGAACTGGCGATCGACGGGGCGGCCACCAAACTGGAACATGCGCTGGATCACCTGTTCGGCAAACTGCGGGGCAAACCACGTGCCGCTGTGGTGCCGTTCGAGAGGGGGGCACACGCAGATGTGCTTCTGGAAGAAGAATTTCTCGAAAACGAACAGGCTGCGCAAAACGGCTGAAGCCTGATTCACTTTTTACCGTCCCACAAGATAACGGGCCTGCTGATGCAGGCCCGTTTTTTTTGTGCGCCAGGCAAGATCGTTCCCAGAGTTTTGGTCTGCAGTCGATGACGATCTCATCGGAACTGTTTTGCGTATGAGAATATTTATCATTAATATTGCGGCCTTGTTGGTCCCGTGACTTTGACTGAATGATCACCCGCCCTCCGGAACCCCACGATGATGAGCATCGGGGCGCCCGTGCGCATTTCCTCCAGGTATTTCTTTCCCAGCGCTCACAAATGGAAGCGCTGGTGAGTCGTCGCGTCGGATGTCGGGCGACAGCGGCGGACCTGGTGCAGGACTTGTTCCTGCGCTTCTGGCGCCGACCGCTGGTGCAGGTCGAAGAACTCAGCACCTACCTGTTGCGTTGCGCCGGCAACATCGCCATCGACCATTTGCGCAGTGAAGGTGCGCGGGTGCGGGTCACCGAAGGCTGGATGCCGGATGTGCCGGACAGTCACGGCAGTGAACCGCAAGCTGCGCTGGAGGCCGGCAACGATTTGCGTCACGTCGAAGCGGCGTTGCGCGCATTGCCCGAGCGTACGCGGCAGATCTTTTTGCTCAACCGCATCCATGGCCGTAAATACGCCGAAATCGCCAAGGCCATGGGTCTGTCCCAAAGCGCGGTGGAAAAACATATGATGCGCGCCCTCGAAGCCTGCAAGGCCAGCCTTCGCGAACCGCAACCGCGCACGCCAGGGAATGCACTGTGAACACCACCGAACGCGTCACCCCGACGCCGGCTCAGGAGCAGGCAGCATTGGCCTGGCTGAGCCTGTTGCATGACCAGCCCAGCAGCGGCGATCAGGCCACCTTCAGCCATTGGTTGCAGGCGGACCCTGCCCATGCCGAGGCTTATGCCCAGGCGCAAGTGGTGTGGGAGTTGACCGAAGCACCGGCGCGAACCTTGGCCGATGAAGAGGCCTTTGCCTTGCAGGGTTACCTCAACGCCATTAATCACTCGCGCCGGTCCAGCGTTCGGCGTTGGTCCGGTGCGCTGGCGATGGCGGCCTGTCTGCTGCTGATGATCAGTCTCGGTGCTGGCTGGCAGCCGTCGCGCTGGGTCGATGATCTGGGCGCGGACTATGTCTCGGCACCGGGGGAGGTCCGTACCGTCACCCTGGCCGATCAGTCGCAAGTCACGCTGGATGCCGACAGTGCGATTGCCGTGGATTTCAGTCGTGGCGAGCGGCATGTACAGCTGCGTCGCGGTGCCGGTTTTTTCAGCGTGACCCACACCGGCGAGCCGTTTGTGGTCGAGGCTGAAAAGGGTCAGGCGCGGGTGCTGGGCACGCAGTTCGAAGTCCGCCTGCAACCCCATGGCGCGCAGGTCACAGTGTTGTCCGGACGGGTCGGCGTCATGGCGGACAAGCAGGCCGAGCAGCAGCTCCTGACCGCTGGCCAGCAAGTGGCCTATGGCGAAGGTTCGGCGGAAAAATTCCATGCCGTCGACAGTGAAGCGAAGTTGGCCTGGCGTCAGGGTTGGCTCAATTACTACAAGGCGACATTGGCCGAGGTGGTGCAGGACCTGGGGCGCTATTACCCGGGGCGGATTGTGTTGCTTAACGATGAACTGGCGGCGCGGCGGGTCAGTGGCAGTTTTCCGAACAAGGATCCGCAGGCGGTGTTGAGTTCGCTGCAGGGGGTGTTGGGGTTTGAGCAGCACAGCGTTTTGGGGCATCTGATTATTTTGCGCTGAGGCGGTCGGCCCCTTCGCGGGCAAGCCTC
>DQGF01000509.1:0-1431 GCA_003525045.1 Pseudomonas sp.
AGCAAGCTCCCTCGCCACAGGTTTTGTGGGCACGATAGCGCCGTTACAGCGGCAAATGCCGACTCAACAACGCCCGCAACGCCGCCGGTTTCACCGGTTTGGCCAGGTAGTCCAGCCCGGCTGCATGCACCTGCGCCACCATCTCCGGTCGCCCGTCGGCACTGATCACCACGCCCGGTACCGGTTCGCCCAGGCGAGTCCGCAGCCATGCCATCAGCTCGGTCCCGGTCTCGCCGTGGTCCAGGTGATAATCGACCAGGGCCAGTTGCGGGCGCAGTCCATCGCTGAGCAACGCTGCGCATTCATCACGGTTGCGTGCGGTCCAGACCTGGCAACCCCAGCGTGTCAGCAAGCTGTTCATGCCGATCAGGATGCTGTCTTCGTTATCGATACACAGGACCTGCGCGCCGCTCAGCAATTTGCCATTAAGTTCGACAACCTTGGCCGGCATTGCGGTTTGCGCCCGGGCCAACGGCACGCTGACGCTGAACACGCTGCCGCGACCCGGCCAGGAGCGAACCTGCAAGGTGTGGCCCAGCACGCGACACAAGCCGTCAGCAATCGCCAGGCCCAGCCCCAGGCCTTTCTCGGCGCGGGTCTGATGGCTGTCGAGGCGTTTGAATTCTTCGAAAATCACCTGCTGCTTATCTTCCGGAATGCCCGGGCCACGGTCCCAGACCTCCAGGCACAATTCGCCCTTGCGCCGCCGAACCCCCAACAACACTGGCCCCTTGCCATAGCGGAAGGCGTTGGTGAGAAAATTCTGCAAGATCCGCCGTAACAGTTTGATGTCGCTGTCGACCCGCAACGTACTGCCCCTGACCCGGAATTTCAGCCCCTGGTCCCGAGCCAGCGCGTTGAATTCGGCATCGAGGATATCGAACAACTCATTCAGCACGAACGGCTTGGGGTCCGAGTTGATCTTGCCGTTTTCCAGGCGGGAAATGTCCAGCAGGTCGCTGATCAGGTCCTCGGCCGAGCGCAGTGACGTATCGAGGTGATGGACCAGTTTCTGCGCCTCGCCGGACAAGCCGTCGTCCTGATGAGTCAGGGCGGCAGAGAACAGTCGCGCCGCGTTCAGGGGTTGCATCAAGTCATGGCTGACCGCTGCCAGGAACCGGGTTTTCGACTGGTTGGCCGACTCGGCGGTGCCCTTGGCTTCGGTCAGGGCCACGTTGAGTTGCGACAGTTCGTGGGTCCGTTCGGTGACCCGTCGCTCCAGGCCTTCGTTGGCTTCGGTCAGCGCCTGTTCGGCTTCGCGGAACGCGGTGATGTCGGTGAAGCTCATGACGAAACCACCGCCTGGCATCGGGTTGCCGATCAGCTCGATCACCCGTCCATTGGGAAACAGCCTTTCAGAAGTATGGGCGCGGCCTTGACGCATCCAGTGCAAACGGCGGGCGACGGGCACTTCGGCTTCGCCGGGGCCGC
>DQGF01000509.1:1701-3086 GCA_003525045.1 Pseudomonas sp.
AGTGCAAACGGCGGGCGACGTGCACTTCGGCTTCGCCGGGCCCGCACAGACCGCGTTCAGCGTTGTAGCGAATGATGTCGGCAATCGGTCGACCGACACTGATCAAGCCGTCCGGATAATTGAACAGCTCCAGGTAACGCCGGTTCCACGCCACCAGCCTGAGTGACTGGTCGACCACGCTGATGCCCTGGGTAATGTTCTCGATCGCGCCTTGCAGCAGGGCGCGGTTGAATTGCAGCACTTCCGAGGCTTCGTCGGCGATCCGGACCACATCTTCGAGTTGCATTTCCCGACCTTCGATGGCCGCCTTCACCACCGCGCGAGTCGAGGAAGCGCCGAGCACACCGGCCAGCAAGCGCTCGGTGTGGGCGATCCATTCACCGTCGGCATTCTGGTTCGGGTTGAAAGCTTTGCCCTGGCGGTAGGCGAAACGGATGAAGCTCTGACGGGCGCGTTCTTCACCGACGAAACGCGCCGCCAGTTGCAGCAAATCGTTGATCTGCACGGACAGCATCGAACGGGCGCTCGGGCGGGCGCTGATTTCCTGGCCGATGAAGCGACCGGCCTGCCAGTGTTCCGAAACCCTCGTGCGTGACAGCACCGACACCCAGGCGAACAGGGTGAAGTTACCCGCCAGAGACAGCACCACGCCTTGGGTGAGGGGGGTGATCGGCAGGTGCAGCGGGTTGCTGTGCAGCCAGGCCAGTCCTGGGAAACTGCTCAAGGACAGGCCGAGGCTGTGGGCGGCAATCGGCAGAATCAGGGTGTAGAACCAGAGGAATGTCCCGGCGGCGAGGCCAGCGAATACACCCCGACGGTTGGCCTGTTTCCAGTACAGCGCGCCGAGCATCGCCGGGGCCAGTTGGGTCACGGCGGCGAAGGCAATCTGGCCGATGGTTGCCAGACTTGCAGTCGAGCCCAGCAGGCGATAGCTGACGTAGGCCAGCAGCAGAATCACCACGATGGTCACCCGGCGCACCGAGAGCATCCACTGGCGGAACACTTCGAACGGCCGCTCGGCGTTGTTGCGTCGCAGCAACCACGGCAGCAGCATGTCGTTGGAGACCATGGTCGACAGCGCGACGCTGGCGACGATCACCATGCCGGTCGCCGCGGAGGCACCACCGATAAACGCCAGCAACGCCAGGGCCGGGTGAGACTGCGCCAAGGGCAGGCTGATGACGAAAGAGTCCGGCAAGACTGAGCTGGGCAGCAGCATCTGACCGGCGAGGGCGATCGGTACGACAAACAACGCCGCCAGCGCCAGGTAAGCCGGGAACACCCATTTGGCCAGGCGTAGATCCTGGGGCTCGATGTTTTCCACCACTGTCACATGGAACTGTCGGGGCAGGCAGATGATCGCCATCATCGCCACACCGGTCTGT
>DQGF01000509.1:3392-3967 GCA_003525045.1 Pseudomonas sp.
ATCGCCACACCGGTCTGGACCACCATCGATGGCCAGTTGATGGTTTCCTTCCAGTACTCCTCCAGGCGCGGGGCGAGCATGGCCTGGTCGAACAGGTCGTCGGGACCGTTATAGAGGCCGTAGGTCACGAACGCGCCGACCGCGAGAAACGCGAAGAGCTTGACCAGCGCTTCGAACGCGATCGCCAGCACCATGCCGCGGTGGTGTTCCGTGGCGTCGAGGTTGCGGGTACCGAAGACGATGGTAAACAGCGCCAGCACCAGTGACACGACCAGCGCCGTATCCTGGGCGCGCGTACCCGTGGCGTCCGCCCCCGCGCCGATCAGCAGATTCACCCCGAGCACGATGCCCTTGAGCTGCAACGCGATATAGGGCAGTACACCGACCAGGCAGATCAGCGCCACCACCACCGCCAGCGCCTGAGACTTGCCATAGCGCGCGGCGATGAAGTCGGCAATGGAGGTGATGTTCTCCTGCTTGCTGATCATCACCATTTTTTGCAGGACCCATGGCGCGCAGACCAGCAGCAGGATCGGCCCGAGGTAGATTGGCAGGAAGGACCAGAGCTGTTCGGC
>DQGF01000509.1:4238-4365 GCA_003525045.1 Pseudomonas sp.
GCCCGAGGTAGATCGGCAGGAATGACCAGAGTTGTTCGGCGGCCTGGCCGACGGCGCCAAAGAAGGTCCAGCTGGTGCAATAGACCGCCAGTGACAGGCTGTACACCCAGGCGCGCACCCGCGGCGG
>DQGF01000509.1:4675-4911 GCA_003525045.1 Pseudomonas sp.
AAGGGGGCGCTGCGCCGGTCACCGTAGAAGGCGATGGCGAACAGGATGGCCATATAGGCCAGGGCGACGGTGGCGATCAGCCCGCTGGACAGCGACATGGGAACTCCAGACAAAAGACACCCGGGACTCCCGCCCGGTCAGACAGTCTCGCACGAGCGCCGGAGTTAGTCAGTGTCGACCAAGGTCGTGGCGTGGCGGGGCGTCGCAGGGTGGGGGGGGGCGGCTGATTTTTGGTG
>DQGF01000500.1:0-245 GCA_003525045.1 Pseudomonas sp.
GCGTTGCCGCCGTATTTGATCACCAGCGTCTTGCCGACATAGCGGCGAATGTAAGGCAGCGCTTCGGACAGGACCTTGGCGGTGTTGGCGGCGGCTTCGCGTTCGAGGGTCATTCAGGGCTCCGGCACTTTAATAAAAGGCGCTTCGTTAAATCAAAACGGTAGTTGGAGATCAGGTGCAACACGCTTCAACTGGACTTTGAAAACATCCTTGATGCGCTGCAATTCAGCCTCGTCATCGGCCTC
>DQGF01000500.1:610-789 GCA_003525045.1 Pseudomonas sp.
ACCAGGCCCCAGCCTTTGGCGTAGTCGACTCGCACGCCGTCAATGGTGGTCAGGTTGGCGCCTTCGCCCCACTTCGCGTCGTGCAGAGCATCAATGATGCTGAATTTGCTCTCTTCGGTCACATGGATATTGATTTCCGGCGTAGAAATATCGTTCGGGAAGGTCGCAAACAGCTCTTC
>DQGF01000500.1:1141-1496 GCA_003525045.1 Pseudomonas sp.
GTGGATTTTTCCTTGCTGAGGATCTCCAGCAGCCGCGCGGCGCTGTAGATGCCATCGTCGAAACCGAACCAGCGCTCCTTGAAGAAGATGTGACCGCTCATCTCACCGGCCAACAGCGCGCCGGTTTGTTTCATTTTCTTTTTGATCAACGAGTGACCGGTCTTCCACATTAGCGGACGACCACCATATTCCTTGATCAGCGGGGTCAGGCGGCGAGTGCATTTGACGTCGAAAATGATCTCCGCGTCTGGGTTGCGCGCCACAACGTCACGGGCGAACAGCATCAGCAGGCGGTCTGGATAAACGATGCTGCCGGTGTTGGTCACCACGCCGACGCGGTCGCCGTCGCCGTCGA
>DQGF01000500.1:1797-2005 GCA_003525045.1 Pseudomonas sp.
GTCGCCGTCGCCGTCGAAGGCCAAGCCCAGGTCGGCGTTGGTTTCCTTGACCTTTGCAATCAGGTCCACGAGGTTTTCAGGCTTGCCCGGATCCGGATGGTGGTTCGGGAAGTTGCCGTCGACGTCGCAGAACAGCGGGATGACTTCGCAGTTCAGCGCTTCGATCAGTTGCGGGGCGATCACGCCGGCAGCACCGTTGCCGCAGTCG
>DQGF01000500.1:2283-3080 GCA_003525045.1 Pseudomonas sp.
GTCCCCGGCTACACCGTTGCCGCAGTCGACCACGACTTTCAGGCGACGAGCCAGTTTGATGTCCTGGACGATTTCGGTGTTGTAGCGATCGAGAATCTCGACCTGGGTGATGCTGCCCGTGCCGCTGCTCAAGTTGTTGGTCTTGAGGCGTTCGTGCAGGGCCTGGATCTGTTCGTTGGCCAGGGTATCGCCAGCGATGACGATTTTGAAACCATTGTAGTTCGACGGATTGTGGCTGCCGGTCAGCATGACGCCGGATTTGCCTGCCAGAACGTTGGCCGCGTAGTACAGCGCAGGTGTTGGCACCAGGCCGACGTCGCTGACGTGGCAGCCGCTGTCGGCCAGGCCTTTGATCAGTTGTTCCACCAGCTCAGGGCCGGACAGGCGTCCGTCGCGGCCAACCGAAACGTTTGGTTCGTCCTGGGCCAGGCTCTGGGAGCCGATGGCGCGACCGAGCCAATAAGCGGTTTCAGCATTCAAGAATTCCGGGACGGTGCCGCGAATGTCGTAGGCGCGGAAAATGCTGTCGGGGAACTTGGGTGCGACTTGTGCTGGGCTGCTCATTACTGGAAATGCTCCATCTCTAAAGTGGCTGGACCTGTAGGCGAAAAACTCGCCAGCAGGCTCAAACTGAAGGGTATGACGACGTTTTCGGCAGAGAGTTCGTGGTGGGCAAAGGCCATGCCACCTGCATCGGCGAGCCAATGGCCGGCCAAAGCCTTGATTTTGAGCGGAAAACCTTCCAAGTGAACTTTGTGCAAATTATGGCGAGGAAGCTTGCTCCCGCTTGAGTGCGC
>DQGF01000500.1:3410-18086 GCA_003525045.1 Pseudomonas sp.
CGCAGTCGAGCGGGAGCAAGCTCCCTCGCCACAAGGGCGCCATCTTTCCGATCAGTGGCTACCGGAATGGCCAAAACCGCCGGTGCCGCGCTGGGTTTCGACGAACTCTTCGACCATCTCGAAGTGCGCTTGTACCACGGGTACCAAGACCAGCTGAGCCAGGCGTTCGCCTACCACCATGTTGAAATCTGTCTGGCCACGATTCCAGCACGACACCATCAGCGGGCCCTGGTAATCGGAGTCGATCAGGCCGACCAGGTTACCCAGCACGATGCCGTGCTTATGACCCAGGCCGGAGCGCGGCAGAATCAGCGCCGCCAGGCCCGGGTCGCCGATGTACACGGACAGGCCGGTAGGAATCAGCAGGGTTTCGCCGGGCTTGATGACGGTGTCTTTTTCGAGCATGGCGCGCAGGTCGAGGCCGGCGGAGCCGGGCGTGGCGTACTGCGGCAGCGGGAATTCGGTACCGATGCGGGGGTCGAGAATTTTGGCTTGCAAAGCGTGCATGTAAATTAAACCTGGTTCAGACGTTCGGCGATAAAAGTGATCAGCTGGCGGGCAATCTTGCTCTTGCTGGTCTGGGCGAAAAGTGTGGCGTGTAACTGACGGTCGATCACGCTGCAGGCGTTTTCTTCGCTGTTGAAGCCAATACTCGGATTGGCAACGTCATTAGCGACGATCAAATCGAGGTTCTTGTCTTTCAGCTTGCGGGCAGCGTAATCGAGCAGGTGTTCGGTTTCGGCGGCGAAACCGACACTGAACGGACGGTCCGGGCGAGTGGCGATGGTGGCCAGGATGTCCGGGTTGCGCACCATCTGTAGCAACAAGCCGTCGCCGTTTGTAGGATCTTTCTTGAGTTTCTGTGGGGCGACGACTTCCGGGCGGTAATCTGCGACGGCTGCCGAGGCGATAAACAGGTCGCAGGGGATCGCGGCTTCACACGCGGCGAGCATATCCCGCGCGCTGACCACGTCGATGCGCGTGACGCGATCCGGGGTCGGCAGGTGCACCGGGCCGGTGATCAGGGTCACACGGGCGCCGGCCTCCACCGCGGCTTCGGCCAGGGCAAAGCCCATTTTACCGGAGCTGTGGTTGGTGATGTAGCGCACCGGGTCGATGTTTTCCTGGGTCGGGCCGGCGGTAATCAGCACGTGTTTGCCGGTCAACGCCTGGCGCTGGAAGCAGTCCGCCGCGCACTGGGCGAGTTCGATGGCTTCGAGCATGCGGCCCAGGCCGACGTCGCCGCAGGCCTGGCTGCCGGAGGCCGGGCCGAAGACTTTGATGGCGCGGTTTTCGAGGGTTTGCAGGTTGGCCTGGGTGGCTGGATCGCGCCACATGGCCTGGTTCATCGCCGGGGCGACGGCAACGACGGCGTCGGTGGCCAACACCAGCGTGGTCAGCAGGTCGTCGGCGATGCCTTGGGCCAGGCGGGCCATCAGGTCCGCGGTGGCGGGGGCGATCAGCACCAGGTCGGCCCATTTGGCCAATTCGATGTGGCCCATGGCGGCTTCGGCCGCAGGGTCCAGTAAATCGAGGTGGACCGGGTGCCCGGAGAGGGCTTGCATGGTCAGCGGGGTGATGAACTCGCTGCCACCACGGGTCATGACCACGCGTACTTCGGCGCCCTGGTCGATCAGGCGGCGAACCAGGTCGGCGCTCTTGTAGGCAGCAATGCCGCCGCCGACGCCCAGAACAATGCGTTTCCGATACAGCCGCTGCATAGGCCTGCCTTTCATTTCGTTGATGACTGCATGGCGATACCCCCTCCCCAGGGATGAAATCGCCCGCAAAAAGATGGGCTACGATATCACAGCGACCGCTACGGAGCAGCGGCGCCCACATACAAGGGAGGTGCAATGAGTATTCGAGAATGGCCGGCGGCGGAGCGGCCGCGGGAGAAGCTATTGGAGCAGGGTTCAACGAGCCTTTCGGATGCCGAGCTTCTGGCGATCTTCCTTCGAACCGGAGTGTCCGGTAAAAGTGCGGTGGATCTTGCGCGACATCTTTTGAGCCAGTTTGGCAGCCTGCGCAGATTGCTGGAGGCGGATCTGCGGACCTTTTGTGGTGAGCTCGGCCTCGGGCCGGCCAAGTTTGCGCAGTTGCAGGCGGTGCTAGAGATGGCCCGGCGGCATCTCGCTGAGCGCCTGCGCCACAACTCGGTGCTGGAGAGTCCTTTGGAGGTGCGTGATTACCTCAAATCGATGCTGCGTCACGAGCCCCATGAGGTATTCGGCTGCCTGTTTCTGGATTCCAAGCATCGGGTGCTGGCGTTTGAATCGCTGTTTCGCGGCACCATCGACTGTACCAGCGTTTATCCGCGCCAAGTGGTCAAGCGTGCTTTGGCCCACAACGCCGCTGCGTTGATCCTCTGCCACAATCATCCGTCCGGCAATCCCGACCCCAGTCAGGCCGACCGAAAACTAACCAAGCGCCTTCAGGAGGCGCTGGAGCTGATCGATGTGCGGGTACTCGACCATTTCATCATCGGTGACGGCGATCCGCTGTCCCTGGCCGAGTATGGGTGGATGTAGGGGGGGCGAATGCAAAACCCCTGTGGGAGCGGGCTTGCTCGCGAAAGCGGTGTGTCAGGCAACATTGATGGTGACTGGCACGCCCCTTCGCGAGCAAGCCCGCTCCCACAGGTTTTGTGGCAATGCTGATTATTTTAGGCTGACTTTCGAGTAATCCTGACGACCAAACGGGCTGACCGAGTAACCCTCGACGTCCTTGCGCGTCAGGGCGAACGCAGTCGGGTGGGCCAGCGGCAGCCAAAGCGCCTGTTGCTGGATCTGCGTTTGGGCCTGTTCGTAGAGCTTGGTGCGCACACCTTGCTCGCTGGTGGTCTTGCCGGCGCTGATCAGCTTGTCCAGATCCTGGTTGCAGTAGCGGGCGAAGTTGGTACCCGACTTGACCGCAGCGCAGGAAAACTGCGGCGTGAGAAAGTTGTCCGGGTCCCCGTTGTCACCGGCCCAGCCCATGAACAGCAAGTCGTGTTCACCAGCCTTGGCGCGGCGAATCAGCTCGCCCCATTCGATCACCCGAATCTCGGCCTGAATGCCGATTTGCGCGAGGTCGGACTGCAGCATTTGAGCGCTGAGGCTCGGGTTCGGGTTCAGCAGACTGCCGGAAGGTCGGGTCCAGATGGTGGTTTTGAAGCCATCCTTGAGCCCGGCCTTGGCCATCAAGGCCCGAGCCTTTTCAACGTCGTGCGGGTAGCCCGGCAAGCCTTTGGCGTAGCTCCAGGTATTGGGCGGGTACGGGCCATTAGCAGGCTCGGCAGTGTCTTCGAACACGGCTTTGACGTAGTTGGCCTTGTCGAACGCGAGGTTGATCGCCTGGCGTACTTCCGGTTTATCCAGCGGCGGATGCTGGCTGTTGATGCCAACGAAGGCGGTCATGAAAGCGTCAGTCTTTTCGACTTTCAGGGTCGGTTCCTTCAACGCTGCCTGTACGTCCAGAGGCTTGGGTGACAGGGCGATCTGGCACTCATTGCGGCGCAACTTCTGCAGGCGCACGTTGGCATCCGGGGTGATGGCGAAGATCAGCGGGTCCACCGAAGGCTTGCCACGGAAGTAGTCTGCATTGGCCTTGTAACGAATCGAGGCGTCTTTCTGGAAACGCGTGAAGATGAAAGGACCGCTGCCGATCGGCTGGCTATTGAGCTTCTCCGGGGTGCCGGCCTTCAGCAGTTTGTCGGCGTATTCGGCGGAGTAGATCGAGGCGAAGCCCATGCTCAGGGTCGCAAGGAAGGTCGAGTCCGGATGGTCGAGGGTGAAGCGCACGGTCAGCGGGTCCAGCGCGTCGATCTTCTTGATCAATGCTGGCAACTGCATCGACTGGGCATGCGGGAAGCCGCTCTGGGCCACTTTGTGCCACGGGTGTGCAGGGTCGAGCATGCGTTCGAAGCTGAACTTCACATCTTCGGCGGTCAGGTCGCGAGTCGGGCTGAAATAGTCGGTGCGGTGGAACTTCACCTTCGGGTGCAGTTTGAAGACATAGGTCAAGCCATCGGGCGTGACTTCCCAGCTGTCCGCGAGGCCCGCGACCACTTTGCCGCTGGCCGTATCGAAGTCCACCAAGCGGTTCATCAGTACGTCGGCCGAGGCGTTGGTGGTGGTCAGCGAGTTGTATTGCACCACGTCGAAGCCTTCGGGGCTGGCCTCGGTGCAGACACTCAAGGGCGCCGCCATAGCCTGTAGGCTCAGCAGAAGCGGGGCAAGCAACAGCGGTAGGGCAGCGAGGCGCATGGTCGGATTCCTTTACAGATCGAAGGCCCATCTGCAAGTGCAGTCTGGAAAAGGCTTACCCTAGTGGGCTCTTTTGCAAATGACTATCCCCTTTTTCATTTTAAGGGGACTATGTGCGATTGATCTGTGTGTGTGGCGGTTGGCAAAAAACCTTGATTGATGGCTCGGCGGATTTTCTGCGACGAGCGGTCGCTTTCGACGACAGCCTTTATCTTAGGCTCTCGGAGCCAAAAAAATGGGGTTTTTCTCAACTCAATGCACACGGAATGTTGTTGCTCTCTGGTCTTTCTGGTATAAAGCAGCGCTCTTTTCTAGGGGCCCGGTTCCTTCGTTTGTAGGTGTAGCCGGTAAGACCCTTAAAGAAACGCGGCGCCTGGCGCCAAATGACTGAGAGATTAAGCGGCCAACCCATGCCGGGTTGGGCATGTGGTTTTAGAGGGCTGAGGCATGTCGAGAGTCTGTCAAGTTACCGGTAAGGGTCCGGTGACTGGGAATAACATTTCCCACGCAAACAACAAAACCCGTCGTCGTTTCCTGCCGAACCTGCAGCATCACCGCTTCTGGGTTGAAGAAGAGAAACGTTTCGTGCGTCTGCGCGTATCTGCCAAAGGCATGCGTATCATCGACAAGCGTGGCATCACTGTCGTGCTGGCCGAAATCCGCAAAGCTGGCAAGATCTAAGGGAGCTAATCATGCGTGAATTGATTCGTTTGATTTCGAGCGCCGGTACTGGTCACTTCTACACTACCGACAAGAACAAGCGCACTACTCCGGACAAAATCGAGATCAAGAAATTTGATCCGGTTGTTCGCAAGCACGTGATCTACAAAGAAGGCAAAATCAAGTAATTGATTTTTCCCTCTTACGAAAAAGGCCCGTATCGCGAGATACGGGCCTTTTTTGTTGGGCGTGAAGCAGGTTGCTTCATCGGCGCCGGGATATATGCGCCTGTCCACGTCAGTCCATTCCAGGGCCGAAGAGTGCATAGCGCAGGGCGGAATCAATTGCCCATGGTGACATGGGTGATGATGTCGTTATCGACCAGCAGATTGATGCGTGCCTGGTTGTAGTCTTTGGTCATGATGAAGCCGATGCCTCGCGGTCGTACCGCCAGGCCGGTCTTGTTGGCGAGTTCTGCACGCAGCTCCTCGGAGTATGGCCGGCCGATGTACTGGTTTGCGGTGTCCAGGTGTTGTTGCAAATCAATGGTCATGTATTGCTTCCTTGCGATAGCTGAAATGAGCGAATGTGCTCCCGTCATCCGTCACGGATGCCGTGGGGGAATACTGGAATAGCCCCGATCATTTATCACCTGTCGGACTGTGTCGTGATATTTGCTCACCGCGCGGGCAATAAAAAACCCATCACGAGAGATGGGCTTTCGGGTAGCTCAATGACCTTGGCTTCAGGCTTTTTGTTCGAACACCACGTAGATCTTGCGGCACGGTTCCAGCACCTCCCAGGTGCCCCTGAACCCGGCCGGGATCACGAAGCGATCGCCCACGCGCAGGGTCTTGGCGTTGCCGTCGTTGTCGCGCAGCACTGAAACGCCCTGAACGATTTCGCAGTATTCGTGCTCGGTATAATTCACGTGCCACTGGCCGACTTCGCCCTCCCAAACCCCTGCGCTCATCTGGCCGCAAGGGCTGTTGTAGTGGTTGTACACCGCTTGTTCGGGGTCTCCCTTGAGGACTTTCGCCGGGTCCGGCCGATAGCGATCAGGCTGGGTGGTCGCCTGGCTGAAGTCGACGATGTCCTGGATGCTCATTGTTGTAATCCCCCGTGATTGCGGCGCGATGACTGGAAAGCCCGAAGTCTATGTTTATTAAAATGAACACCGCAAGGCCGTTTGCTGACCTTATGTCAAATATATTGAAACAACCCCGGCCACTGGTTTAGGGTGGCGGTTGCCTTTGGCCGAAAGTGCAGGCTGGCCGGGCAGCATTCCTGAGATCGCCCGCGAAGAACGCGGCGCGCTCGTATTCAACAAGAGGAGGACACTCGTATGACCACCCTGACTCGTGCCGATTGGGAACAACGGGCTCGCGATCTGAAGATCGAAGGCCGCGCCTACATCAATGGTGAATACACCGATGCCGTCTCCAGTGAGACCTTCGAGTGCATCAGCCCGGTCGATGGCCGTCTGCTGGGCAAGATCGCCAGCTGTGACGCCGCCGACGCCCAGCGCGCTGTTGAAAACGCCCGCGCCACGTTCAATTCCGGCGTCTGGTCGCGCCTGGCACCGACCAAACGCAAAGCCACCATGATTCGTTTCGCCGGCCTGCTCAAACAGCATGCCGAAGAACTGGCCCTGCTTGAAACCCTGGACATGGGCAAGCCGATCAGTGACTCCCTGTACATCGACGTGCCAGGCGCGGCGCAAGCCCTGAGCTGGAGCGGTGAAGCCATCGACAAGATATACGATGAAGTCGCGGCGACTCCCCATGACCAACTGGGACTGGTGACCCGCGAGCCGGTCGGCGTCGTTGGCGCGATCGTGCCGTGGAACTTCCCGTTGATGATGGCCTGCTGGAAACTCGGCCCGGCGCTGTCCACCGGTAACTCGGTGATTCTCAAACCCTCGGAAAAATCGCCGTTGACCGCCATCCGCATCGCTGCACTGGCCGTTGAAGCCGGGATTCCGAAAGGCGTACTCAACGTGCTGCCAGGTTACGGTCACACCGTTGGCAAGGCCTTGGCCCTGCATAACGACGTGGACACTTTGGTGTTTACCGGTTCGACCAAGATCGCCAAGCAACTGCTGATCTATTCCGGTGAGTCGAACATGAAACGCGTCTGGCTCGAAGCCGGCGGCAAGAGCCCGAACATCGTGTTTGCTGATGCCCCGGACCTGCAAGCCGCAGCCGAAGCGGCGGCAGGCGCCATTGCCTTCAATCAGGGTGAAGTCTGCACCGCCGGTTCGCGTCTGCTGGTCGAGCGTTCGATCAAGGACACCTTCCTGCCCTTGGTAATTGAAGCGCTGAAAGCCTGGAAGCCGGGCAACCCGCTGGACCCGGCCACCAACGTCGGCGCTCTGGTGGATACCCAGCAGATGAACACCGTGCTGTCCTACATCGAATCCGGCCATACCGATGGCGCCAAACTGGTGGCCGGCGGCAAGCGCACGCTTCAGGAAACCGGTGGCACCTACGTTGAGCCGACGATTTTCGATGGCGTGAGCAATGCGATGAAAATTGCTCAGGAAGAAATCTTCGGCCCAGTGCTGTCGGTGATCGCGTTCGATACCGCCGAAGAAGCCATCCAGATCGCCAACGACACGCCGTATGGCCTCGCCGCAGCGGTATGGACCAAGGATATTTCCAAGGCGCACCTGACCGCCAAGGCCCTGCGCGCCGGTAGCGTTTGGGTCAACCAGTACGATGGCGGCGATATGACCGCACCGTTCGGTGGCTTCAAGCAGTCCGGCAATGGTCGTGACAAGTCGCTGCACGCGTTCGACAAGTACACCGAACTGAAGGCGACCTGGATCAAGTTGTAAGCCCGTGAAGGAGCCTGTTTGTAAGTCAGGCTCCTGAACAAAGCAGATCCATTGTGGGAGCGGGCTTGCTCGCGAAGGCGGTGTAACAGTCAACATTGATGTTGAATGTGCTGGCCTCTTCGCGAGCAAGCCCGCTCCCACATTGCTTTGTGCCGTCTGTAATAAATAACAGTCCACAGGAGCGTGGAACATGCGTTGGGCGACTTATTTCGCCGTGTTGGCGTCTGTCTTGAGTGTCGGCCTGGCCCTGGGCGTCAGCATGCCGCTGGTGTCGTTTCGCCTGGAAAGCTGGGGCTACGGCTCGTTCGCAATCGGAGTGATGGCGTCGATGCCTGCCATTGGCGTGCTACTGGGCGCGAAGATCTCCAGCCATCTGGCGGCGCGTCTCGGTACGGCCAATCTGATGCGCCTGTGCCTGTGGGCCGGCGCAATGTCCATCGGTTTGCTGGCGCTGTTGCCGAGCTATCCGGTCTGGCTGGTGCTGCGGCTGATGATCGGGGTGATCCTGACCCTCGTCTTCATCCTCGGTGAAAGCTGGATCAACCAACTGGTGGTAGAGCAATGGCGCGGGCGACTGGTGGCACTGTATGGCAGCAGCTACGCATTGAGTCAGCTGGCCGGGCCGTTGCTGCTGGGTGTGCTGGGCACTGAGCATGATTACGGTTTTTGGGTTGGCGTCGGTTTGCTGACCGCGGCACCGTTTCTGTTGCTGGGTCGCAGTGGTGCACCCACCAGCGAAGCCTGCAGCGTGACCTTCAGCGACTTGCTGGGCTTTTGCCGTGGCCTGCCGGCGATTGCCTGGGCGGTGTCATTGTTTGCGGCGTTTGAAGCGATGATCCTGACCTTGTTGCCGGTCTACTGCCTGCGTCAGGGCTTCACCACCGAAATTGCCTTGGCGATGGTCAGCACGGTGGTGGTGGGCGATGCCTTGCTGCAATTGCCGATTGGCGCGCTGGCGGATCGCTTGTCGCGGCGCACGCTGTTCACCGGTTGCGCGGTGGTCTTGCTGGTGTCGAGCCTGGCGATCCCGCTGCTGATCGACACGTTGCTGATCTGGCCGTTGTGGGTCCTGTTTGGCGCCAGTGCCGGGGGATTGTTCACCTTGTCACTGATCCTGATTGGCGAGCGTTATCGCGACGACGCACTGGTGCGGGCCAACGCGCATATTGCGCAACTATGGGGCATCGGGTGTCTGATCGGGCCTTTGGCCGCTGGCGCCGGCAGCCAGTGGATCAGCGGTCACGCCTTGCCGTTGTTGATGGCGGCCGGCGCGTTCGGATTGGTGATTCTGCTGTCGCGCCAAGGCGCGTTTGGCACGGTTGCCGAACCTGCCTAGAGCATGCGCTCCAGGCCGACGGCGGTGCTGAACCAGGAATTGAACTGCCGCCACCAACTCCCCGGCTCTTTGGTCAATACGTGCATTTTGCCGTCGTCTTCGGTCACCCAGACGACCCGGTCATTTTCCAGTTTCACCTGATAGCTCAGTGGCGGCGCCATACCTTCGAGTGCCGCTTTTTGCACGTACGCGGCAAGTGCCGGGCTGTCCACCAGCACGCCAACTTCCGTGTTCCACAGTACCGAGCGCGGGTCGAAATTGAAGGAGCCAATGAAAGATTTCTGCTGGTCGAAAATCATCGCTTTGCTGTGCAGGCTGGAATCGGAGCCTCGGGAGGAGCTGCCGTAAAAAACAGGCCCGCTGCCGCCACCTTCTCCGGGCTGACGTCGCAATTCGTACAGCTTCACTCCATGCTCCAGCAACGCCTTGCGATAGGGCGCGTAGCCGCCATGCACTGCCGGAACGTCGGTGGCTTCAAGTGAGTTGGTCAACAAGCTCACCGACACCCCGGCATCGGCCCGGCCGGTGAGGTAAACCAAACCCGGCTGGCCGGGCACGAAGTACGCCGAAATCATGATCAACTCTTTGCTGACACTCATAAGCTCGGGCGCCAACTGTGTGGTCAGCAGCAAATGCGGATCGGGTTCACCCTTCGACAGTACTTTGCTGGGTGCATCCCACAACGCCTGGTTCCAGGCCCAGATCAACTCGCGGCGCCAGATATCCATGCGTGGATGGGTGCTGAAGGTCATCAATTGTTGATACAGCGCATGATTCTGTTTGCGCGTCTCTTGCAGCGATTCTTCCAGTCGAGTCCGGCTGTTCTGCAGATCCTTTTGCGTCGGTTTGCGCGACAGAAACTCATCGATCGGTTTGCTCAGCGCGCTGTTCCAGTATTGATCGAAGCTGTGTCCGAGTTGTTCGGCGACCGGACCGATGCCGAGCATGTCGATGTCGGTAAAGTTCAAGTTAGGCTCGGCATCAAAATACTCGTCGCCCAAATTGCGCCCACCCACGATCGCCGCGCTGTTATCCAAAAGCCACAGCTTGTTGTGCATGCGCCGGTGTTGCAACGACAGGTTGAACAGCCGGCCCATGGCTCGCGTCACGCCCGTGGCACGGCCTAGATGCAGCGGATTGAACAAGCGGATCTCAATCTGCGGATGCGCTGCCAGGGTGCCGATGATCCAGTCCAGGCCGTCGCTGGTGGTGTCGTCGAGCAGGATCCTCACCCGTACACCACGGTCAGCCGCCTTGAGCAGTTCTTCCACCAGCATGCGGGTGCTGATCCCGTCGTGGACAATGTAGTACTGCAAATCGAGACTGCTTTGGGCGTTGCGAATCAGTTCGGCACGGGCAGTGAAGGCTTCACCGCTGTTGGACAGCAAGCGAAAGCCGGATTGACCTTCATGCGACGCGGCCTGAGTCTGAATCGAGCGACCAAACGCCGAGTCGCTGGCAGGCAGCGCCTGGCTCGGTTCGCGTTGAACGTCGAAGCTGGCACAACCGCCCAGGAACGAGACGAGGAGTAAAAGAGCGAGCAGGGGCTTTCTGACTCTCACGTGGGAACGTTCCGATTGGCGGCAGGTGTCGGCATATGGACGCTGGTTTCCCGATAAAGGTCAGTCAGTGATGCTGTCAGTTTCAGCGAGCAATTTGATGGCGGCGGCGCCGACCTTGCGCACCGCTTCTTCGATCTGCGGTGTTGGTTTGGCAGCGTAGTTCATTCGTAGGCAATTGCGGTACTTGCCCGAAGCGGAAAAGATGCTGCCGACGGCAATCTGTACGCCCTGGTCGTGCAAGGCGCGATTCAGTTTCTGGGTGTCGAAGCCTTCCGGCAGTTCGACCCAGAGCATGAAGCTGCCTTGCGGACGACTGGCCCGGGTGCCCGCCGGAAAATAGCGGGTGACCCAATCGATCATTGCATCGCGATTGCGTTGGTATTGGCTGCGCATTCGCCGCAAATGCGGTTCGAAGTGCCCGGCCTTGAGGAATTCGGCAATGGCGATTTGTGGTTGCGGCGCGGTGGAGCCGGTGCTGATGTATTTCATGTGCAGCACCCGTTCCAGATAACGGCCCGGTGCCACCCAGCCGATGCGCAGGCCCGGTGCCAGGGTCTTGGAGAAGGAACTGCAGAGCAGGACGCGGCCGTCTTCGTCGAAGGACTTGATCGTGCGCGGTCGCGGATAGGTGTAGGCCAATTCGCCATACACATCATCCTCGATGATCGCCACGTCAAACCGCTGTGCCAGTGTCAACAACGCGCGTTTGCGCGATTCGGGCATGATGTAGCCCAATGGGTTGTTGCAGTTGGGGGTCAACTGTATGGCCTTGATCGGCCATTGTTCCAGTGCCAGTTCAAGGGCGTCGAGGCTGATTCCGGTGAGCGGATCGGTAGGGATTTCCAGGGCTTTCATGCCCAAGCCCTTGAGGGTCTGCATGGCGCCGTGAAAGCTTGGCGAATCCACGGCCACGATGTCTCCCGGTTCGCAAATGGCACGGATGCTGGTGGACAGCGCTTCGTGGCAACCGGTAGTGACCACCAGGTCGCTGGCGCTCAACTGGCAGCCGGAGTCGAGCATCAGCCGGGCGATCTGTTCGCGCAGTTCGAGGGTGCCGTGGATGTTGTCGTAATACAGACCAGGCATGTCCTGTCGCCGGCTGATCCGTGCCAGGCCGCGTAGCAGCGGTTTCATGGTCGGCGTGGTGATGTCCGGCATGCCGCGACCCAGCTGCACCACATCCTTGCGTGGCACTGCGCGGATCAGCTCCAGGACCTGGTCCCACTGGGAAATATCCACCGGTCGCTGCGCGGGACGGCCAATCGCCGGCAGCTCCGGCAGTTCTCGACTGACCGGTACGAAGTAGCCGGACTTGGGCTTCGGCATCGCCAGGCCACTGTCTTCCAGCACGCGATAGGCCTGTTGCACGGTACTCAGACTGACCCCGTGCTCGACGCTCAACGCCCGCACCGACGGCAGTCGGTCACCGGGGCGATAGAAGCCCTGTTCGATACGCTTGCCGAGCAATTCGGCGAGATTGACGTAAAGGGTCATGGCGCAGTCTCGCTGTGGATGATCCGGTAAACCAATACAGATGAGGCAAAAAATCGCGATTCAGAGGTTAAAACACCAAATCTGTATGGAATTAATACTTTTCCGTTGAATCTGTAATGCTTTTCGCCGCCCACGCATCATGAAAGCTCTGGCTACCCAAGTAAACAGGAGCAATCAACATGAACGGCTTGAGCGATGTGCGGCTGACGTTACACAGTCAGGAACTGACGGCGGGGCAAAAAAACGGTGCAAGCGAGGCGATCCTGCGCAACGCACCGTCCGGCCTGGGCCGCTGGGGCTTGTTCTGGCATCGTCTGCACACGCGCAAGGCGTTGCTCACGCTCACGCCGGAGCAGCTGCGGGATGTGGGGTTGAGTCGGGAGCAGGCGCGGGAAGAGGGGCTTAAGCCTTTCTGGCGGATCTGATTCTTGCGATGTTCTTTAGATCATTCGCGAGCAAGCCCGCTCCCACATTTGGTCGTGGTCGAACACAAAATCCTTGTTCACTGAAGATCCAATGTGGGAGCGGGCTTGCTCGCGAAGGCGTCGGCACAGACGCCACGAATCTCTCAGACCAACTCTTTAAGCCGATGCCACAACATCCCCAACGCCAACAACGGCGAGCGCAAATGCTTGCCCCCCGGAAAGGTAATGTGCGGCACCTGGGCAAACAGATCGAAGCCACCACTGTGCTGCCCACTGATCGCCTCAGCCAGCAACTTGCCCGCCAAATGCGTGGCATTCACCCCATGCCCGGAATAAGCCTGGGCGTAATACACATTCGGATGGTCCCTGAGCCGACCGATCTGCGGCAGGCGGTTGGCACCGATGCCAATCATCCCGCCCCATTGATAGTCGATCTTCACGTTGCCCAGTTGCGGGAAAACCTCCAGCATTTTCGGCCGCATGTACGCAGCGATGTCTTTCGGGTCGCGACCCGAATAATGGCAGGCGCCGCCGAACAGCAAGCGCCGATCCGCCGAGAGCCGGTAGTAATCCAGGGCCACCCGTTGATCGCAGACCGCCATATTCTGCGGCAGCAGGGAGTGCGCCAGGTCTTCACTCAAGGGTTGCGTGGCGATGATGTAACTGCCGGCGGGCAACACCTTGCCACTGAGTTCGGGATTGAGATCATTGAGGTAGGCGTTGCAACCCAGCACCAGTGTTTTGGCGCGAACCAAACCCTGTGCGGCATGGACCTTGATCTCGGCGCCGTACTCGATGCGGGTTACGGCGGATCGTTCGAACAGCTTCGCACCCAATAGCTGCGCGGCGGCCGCTTCGCCCAGGGCCAGATTGAGCGGATGCAAATGCCCCGAGCCCATGTCGATCAGACCGCCGACGTAACGGTCGGAACCCACTACCGAGTGCATTTCGTTGGCTTGCAGCAGCCGCGTTTCGTAACGGTAGCCGAGGCTGCGCAGCTCTTCGGCATCTTCGGCGAAACCTTCGAGGTCTCGCGGCTTGTTGGCGAGATCGCAGTAACCCCAGGTCAGGTCGCAGGGAATCTGAAACCGCTCGACCCGCTGTCGGACGATGTCCACCGCTTCCAGGCCCATGAGTTTCATCTGACGCACGCCGTCCACGCCGATCACGTTGGCGAATTGATCGAGGCCATGGCCGACGCCGCGAATCAACTGCCCGCCATTGCGGCCGCTGGCGCCCCAGCCGATCTTGTGGGCTTCGAGCAGCACCACGCTGAGACCACGTTCGGCCAGTTCGAGCGCCGTGTTCAACCCGGAAAACCCGCCGCCGACCACGCACACGTCAGCCACCAGTTCACCGGTGAGGACCGGAAGATCAGGCTGCGGCAGGCTGCTGGCGGCGTAATAAGAGGCCGTGTGCTGGTGGTTCGGGACAGGTTGCTGGGCACGGGCATTCATGTGCGTGTTCCTGATTCTGGTGTATAGAAAATTTGACGGAGCATAAGCCGGACCTTTCGGAACGGGCAACACTGGTCAGTTGTTGCTGTCTGGATCGGGGCTTTTGCGTCAGAATCCCGCTCTATTCCGTATTGGGTCACCGCATCGATGAGCTGCAACAGTCAGAAAATTCGCACGCTACGCCAGCAGATTCCCTCGTTCGAGTGCGTGCCCGGCTGCCATGACTGCTGTGGGCCGGTGACGACCTCGCCGGAAGAAATGTCTCGCCTGCCGCGCAAGACCCGCGCCGAGCAGGACGCGGCGATGGATGAGCTCAACTGCGTACACCTGGGGCCCAACGGCTGCACCGTGTATGACGAGCGACCGCTGATCTGTCGGCTGTTTGGTACGACCAAGACCTTGCCATGCCCCAATGGGCGAGGGCCGGTGGAGTTGATTCATCCGCGGGTCGAGAAGCAGATTCATGAGTACATGGCCAGCACCCGGCAGGTGTTGGTCTAAAGGTGTTGATTCAGGTGCACCGAGTCGCGGCCTTCGCGAGCAAGCCCGCTCCCACATTTGATCTCTGTCGTACACAAATCCATGCCCACTGAAGATCAAATGTGGGAGCAACTGTCTTGATGACCTTTTTTTGAAGGCTTTTTGATAGACAGCAG
>DQGF01000151.1:0-5872 GCA_003525045.1 Pseudomonas sp.
CGAGCAAGCTCGCTCCTACAGGTTCTATCAGAAGTGGAAGTTGGTGCTCAGCAAAGCTGTACGGCCCGCCGCCTGGTTGGCGAAGTGAGTCGAGAACGCCTTGTCGTAATAGGTTTCGTCGGTCAGGTTCTGCACGTTCAGCTGCAGGTCGACGTTTTTGGTCAGCTTGTAGGCCACCATGGCGTCGTAGCGTACATAGTCATCAACCATGGTGGTGTTGGCCACGCTGCCGAATACGTCGTCGACGTAGAACGCACCGCCACCGATGGTCAGCTTCGGCGTGACCTGGTAGGTCGTCCAGAGGCTGGCGCTGTTTTTCGGCGTGTTAGGCAGCTCGTTGCCATCGTTGGCCGCGCCCAGCGGGCCGCCGTCGACTTGCTCGCTGTCCATGTAGGCATAACCGGCGAAGACTTGCCATTTTTCGGTGATCTTGCCGGAGGCCGACAGTTCGACACCTTGAACGCGGGTTTTACCGGCGTTTTCATAGGACGTGGTGTCGACTTGTACCCGGGCGTTGTCCTTCTCGGTGCGGAAGATATCGGCGGTCAGGGACAGACGATCGTTCAGCAGATCCCACTTGGTCCCGATCTCGTAGTTCTTGGTGGTTTCCGGCTCCATGTCGCTGCTCAGCAAGTTGCCGGCGCGATCCGGGGTGCCGCTCAGCGGGTTGCCTTCCTGGCCTTCACCCAGGGTGTTGCCCGGTGGCGTGGCGGAAGTGGCATACGACGCATAGATGCTGCCGTTTTCAGTCGGCTTGTAGACCACGCCGAACTGCCCGGTCACGAATTCGCTGGTGTCGTCGCCCTTGGACGTGGTGTTGCCAGCTGCCGTGTAGGTTTTGTACTTGGTGTCGAAATGGTCGTAACGCAGCCCCATGTTCACCAGCCACTGCTCGGACAACTCCAGGGTGTCGAACACGTACAGCGCGCGGGTGGTGCTGGAGGTGTCGGTGCCGGCGTAGTTACGCGAGATCGCACCGTTCCATGGATCGTTCGGGTTCGGACTGGACAGCGAGGTGCAGTTGTAGCCGCTTGGTGCGCCGATCAGTGCCGGGGAGCAATTGGTGGTCGCTGTGGCAGTCCCCGGCGTGGTGTCGGTGTTGACGTTGTACGAGGATTTTTCACTGTCCTCGTGGCTCAACTCGATACCGGTGGAGAAGCTGTTCTTGAAGCCGGCGATGTAGAAATCACCAAACAGATCGGTCTGGTTGGTGGTGGTGTCGGTGTTGCTGACACGGGTATTGGCGCGACGCCAGACGCTGCCGTTGTTGACGTTGCCTTTGCTGTCATCCGGCTGGGTCAGGATGTAATCCTGCATGCTGCTGCCGTGGCGCAGGGTGTTCTTGACGGTCAACGCATCGGTCAGGTCGTGTTCGATGGCGAAGGTCGCGGTGTCGGTGCGGCCCTTGCGGAAATCGCGATCCAGACCGTAGAAGTTGCTGTCATCGCCACCGGCGTAAGGCTTGTCCGGATTGGACTTGGTGCGGGCGGCAGCAAGGCCAACAGGAATGGTGTACGGAATGCCAGAATCCGGCGTGTCGTTACTTTCCAGGTGGTAGTAATCGAGGTTCACGCGAGTGTCGGTACCCAGGCCGAACGCCAGCGATGGCGCAATGCCCCAACGGTCGTAATCGACCTTGTCCCGGCCGGCGACGTTGCTTTCGTGGCTCATCAGGTTCAGACGGCCGGCGGCGGTGTCGGTGAACTGGTAGTTGCCGTCGAATGTGTAGCGCTGGGTCTGGTCCGAGCCCCAGGTGAAACCACCGTCGAGCGAGTCGCCCAGGTGTGCTTTCTTGCTGACCAGGTTGATGCTGCCACCGGCAGCGCCACGGCCGCCCATGGCCGAGTTCGGGCCCTTGCTGACTTCGATTGACTCGACGGCGAAGATCTCGCGGCTCTGCGAACCGGTATCGCGCACGCCATCCAGGTACGTATCGCCCTGGGCATCAAAACCACGAATGAATGGACGGTCGCCCTGTGGGTTGCCGCCTTCACCGGCACCGAAGGTGATGCCCGGAACGGTCCGCAGCGCGTCCTGCATGTTGAGGGCACCGGTGTCCTTGAGGACCTGTTGCGGGATCACGGTCACCGAACGCGGGGTGTCCACCAGCGGCGCGGTGTACTTGGGCGAGGAAGCTTTCTCGACGTTGTAGGCGGTCTGGTCCTGGGCCTCGCCGGTGATGGCGGTGGCGTCCAGGGAGATCGCATTGTTCGGTGCTTTCTCGTCGGTCTTCTCAGCAGCGAAAACCATATGGCCAGCGGAGCCGGCAGTGATCGCCACGCCAATTGCAGACGCGAGCAAACGCGGTGAACTGACCGGTAATTGTGATTGTTGGCGTGACATGAGAATTCCCCTCCCCAAGGATTTGAGGCCGCGGAATATAGGGTAAACAGGTATTTGTATCAATTGCGAAAAATTACTATTCGCACTGAATTTACATTCTTTACAATTTAACCTTACGCTTTTTGATGTTTCATTCGTCGCGAGGGTTTTACACAGGCAATAAGAATCAATACCATTGGCATCCCTTTGCCTTCAGGTGTTTGCCCCATGCTGCTGCACATTCCCGGCTTGTTCGCGAAAGAAGAAGTGCAGCGCATCCGCGAGGCTCTGGAACAGGCCGATTGGGCGGATGGCAAGATCACCGCCGGCTACCAGTCGGCGAAGGCCAAGCACAATCTGCAACTGCCTGAAGGTCATCCGTTGGCCAAGGAAGTCGGCGCGGCGATGCTTGAACGGTTGTGGAAAAATCCGCTGTTCATGTCAGCCGCGTTGCCGCACAAGGTCTTTCCTCCGTTACTGAATTGTTACACGGCCGGTAGCAGTTTCGATTTCCACATCGACAATGCCGTGCGCCAGCCCAAAGGCAGCATCGAGCGGGTGCGCACCGATCTGTCGGCGACACTGTTTTTCAGCGAGCCGGACGACTATGACGGCGGCGAACTTGAAATCCAGGACACTTTCGGCACCCAGCGCGTGAAGTTGCCCGCGGGCGACATGGTCCTGTACCCCGGCACCAGCCTGCACAAGGTCAACGCCGTCACCCGCGGTACGCGTTTTGCCTCGTTCTTCTGGACCCAAAGCCTGGTCCGCGAAGACAGCCAGCGCGCCTTGCTGTTCGAGATGGACGGAGCGATCCAGCAGCTGACGCAGGACATGCCCGACCATCCTTCGCTGATCCGCCTGACCGGCACTTACCACAACCTGTTGCGCCGCTGGGTCGAGGTATGAGTTTTCAATTACGCCGCGAAGAAGTGCTCGACGGCGATCACCTCAAAGCCATGCTCAATGAAAGTCCCGCTCGCGCGGCTCAGGCGATTCTGATCGCTGCCCGTGAAGGCGTGCTCGACGCCCAGGCCTTGCTCGGGCAGATCCTGCTGGACGGGCAGGGCATTGAGCGGGATCAACCACTGGCGGTGCGCTGGTTTGAGATCGCCGCCAACGGCGGGCACCTGATGGCGCGCAACATGCTCGGCCGTTGCCATGAGCATGGCTGGGGGTGTGCCGCGGATGCTTCGGTTGCCGCACGGCATTATCGAATCGCGGCAGACGCCGGACTGGATTGGGCGTTGTACAACTACGCCAACCTGCTGGCGACCGGGCGTGGTGTGATTGAGGATCAGCAGCAAGCGCTGGGTCTCTATCACCGCGCCGCAGAACTCGGCCACGCGAAGTCGATGAACCTGCTGGGGCGATACCTCGAGGAAGGGCAGGTTTGCCCGGCGGATCCGCAGGCTGCACGCGACTGGTATCGACGCTCGGCGGTTGGCGGGGATTTTCGCGGGCAGTTCAGTTTTGCCGCTGTGCTGACCGATGAAGGGAATATCGAGGAGGCGCTGGTCTGGTTGCGCAAGGCACTGGCAGGCGGCAATCTGAATTTTTTGCGGGTGGCGAGCAAGGCCCTGTTGAGCGCGCCGAATCTACACGTTCGCGAGTTCGCAACCCTCTATCATCAACGCATGGTTCAGATGAGCGATGAGCGGGGCGCTTCTGGGGTTGTTGAATTGGTTTAAATCAGAAGAGGAACGAAGCCGGCTTACCCGCGAGGCAATGGCTGACGTTGACGCCGGGAGGGTAATTGATCATCAGTCTGTCCAGGCTTGGGCAGGCCCCACACTCTACATACTTCGTTTGTGGCATGTGCGGGGAGACCGGTAACGACTGCTTTTTGCGGCATAGAGTTTCAGACACAAAAAAGCCCATGACACGTCATGGGCTTTTTGATTACAGCGTGCAGCGCTTACACGTAGAACGATTTCAGCGGCGGGAAGCCATTGAATTCAACGGCGCTGTAGCTGGTGGTGTAGGCACCGGTCGACAACCAGTACAAACGATCACCGATCGCCAGGTTCAGCGGCAAACCGTATTTGTAGTTTTCGTACATGATGTCGGCGCTGTCGCAGGTTGGGCCGGCAATGACCACTTCTTCCATTTCACCTTTCTTCTCAGTCCAGATCGGGAACTTGATGGCTTCGTCCATGGTTTCGATCAGGCCGGAGAATTTGCCCACGTCCGTGTACACCCAGCGCTCGACGGCGGTACGGGATTTACGCGCAACCAGCACCACTTCACTGACCAGGATACCGGCGTTGGCGATCAACGAGCGGCCTGGTTCCAGGATGATTTCCGGCAGGTCGTCACCGAAGTCTTCCTTGAGGAAACGGATGATTTCTTCGGCGTAGGTTTCCAGGCTGTTGGTGCGGGTGATGTAGTTGGCTGGAAAGCCGCCGCCCATGTTGATCAGCTTGAGTACGATGCCGTCTTCTTCCTTCAAGCGCTCGAAGATCACTTTGACCTTGGCGATCGCCGCGTCCCAGACGCTGATGTCGCGCTGTTGCGAGCCGACGTGGAACGAGATGCCGTAAGGCACCAGGCCCAGGTCGCGGGCGAGGATCAGCAGGTCCATGGCCATGTCGGTCTGGCAGCCGAATTTGCGCGACAGGGGCCAGTCGGCGGTGGTCGAGCCTTCGGTGAGGATGCGCACGTAGACTTTCGAACCCGGTGCAGCCTTGGCGATGTTGCGCAGGTCGGCTTCGGAGTCGGTGGCATACAGACGCACGCCCTTCTCGTAGAAGTAGCGAATGTCTTTGGATTTCTTGATGGTGTTGCCGTAGCTGATGCGATCCGGGCCAACGCCCTGGTTCATCACTTTGTCGAGCTCGTAGATCGAGGCGATGTCGAAGTTCGAGCCTTTTTCTTTGAGCAGGTCGATGATCTCGACAGCCGGGTTGGCCTTGACCGCGTAGTAGACCTTGGCGAAGTCGAAACCGGCGCGCAGGTCATCGTAGGCCTGGCTGATCATCGCGGTGTCGATCACCACGAACGGGGTTTCTTGTTTGTCGGCGAAGGCCTTCATTTTGTTGAAGGTATCGCGCGCGAAATAGTCTTCGACGTTGATCGACATGCTGGGAACTCCTACTGGCAAACTGAAATTAACAATGGGTGCAAATGAACGTCCTCCGTATCCCCACTTTGGTTCGCCTACTTCCCAAGGCATGTCGCCGAAAGCAAAAAGGCCACGGGAGGCGGTGCTGCCCTTGGCCTTGCTGTCTCGTCGTCAGTACTTGAGCCGGATGGATCGTTTCCAGCATGGACGTTCGGCGCGAACTTTAGGGCGTGAGGGGCTTGAGATCAACAAAAAATGTCGCGTTTTTGCATGCTTCCGTCGTGCGGTGCGCGTCAGTCACCTGTGTAACCGACCTGCATGACAGTGTGATGTTCCCGTAGAAGGGATATTTGAGGTGTTTCAGGAGGATTTGTGGTGCCCCATTCGCGGGCAAGCCTCGCTCCTTCAGGTTCGGCGTCGTGGAAAAAATCGACGTACGCCACAAATCCTGTAGGAGCGAGGCTTTCCCGCGAAGGCGATCTCAAG
>DQGF01000151.1:6228-6534 GCA_003525045.1 Pseudomonas sp.
TACTGGTCTTGCCCCCACGGGACTTACCGGAACTCAAATACTCGGCAATCGATTCCTGGGTCACTTCACCCAGGAACACCCGCTCCGCATCCATTACCGGCAGCCACGAGCGGTTGAACTCGTACATGCGCGACAGCAGGATGCGCAAGTGTTCGTCATACGCCGCCGTGGAGTTGAACTCGCGCAAATACTGCGCGCACGTACCGGTCTGACGGTGCAGGTCGCGACGTCGTACATAACCGAGCGCCTTGTTCTCACCATCCGTGACCACCACATAACGACGGTCCAGTTCGTCCATCAACTCCA
>DQGF01000151.1:6854-6983 GCA_003525045.1 Pseudomonas sp.
GGCTTCAGCCACTGGCGTTTCCGGGCTCACCGACGGCGCGTTATCTGCCGCGTCCTCGGCTTTCACCAGCAACAGCCGCTTGAGCGTGCTGTCCTGGCCGACGAAGTTGCTGACAAAGTCATCCGCCGG
>DQGF01000313.1:0-194 GCA_003525045.1 Pseudomonas sp.
CACCGGCGCCGATGGTCGCGGCGATGGTCATCACACCGATGTTCATCACCACGGCGGTGCGCACCCCGGCGAGGATCACCGGCACGGCGATCGGCAGTTCGACCATGCGCAGGCGCTGGCCGAAGGTCATGCCGATGCCGCGGGCGGCTTCGCGAATACCCGGTTCGACGCCGGTCAGGGCCAGGTAGGTGTTA
>DQGF01000313.1:487-4663 GCA_003525045.1 Pseudomonas sp.
GGGCCAGGTAGGTGTTACGCATGATCGGCAGCAGCGAGTACAGAAACACGGCGGTGATCGCCGGCATCGGGCCCAGGCCTTGGCCGAACTTGGAGTAGAACGGCAGCAGCAAGCCGAACAGGGCAATCGACGGCACGGTCAGCAGCACCGTGGCGCTGGCTTGCAACGGGCCGGCCAGCGTCGGGAAACGCGTCATCAGGATGCCCAGCGGCACGCCGACCAGAATCGCCAGGGTCACGGCGATCCCGACCAGGGTGATGTGCTGCCAGGTCAGTTGCAGCACCTGCGTCCAGTCGAGATGGGAAAAGGCGTTCAAAAATTCCATGTCTTTTCCTCCTCAGTTGAGTGGGTGCTGGCGCAGGAAATCTGCGGCAACGGATGAAGGGCTTTCGTGATCGACATCGACCCGTGCATTCAGCGCACGCATGGTTGCGTCATCGAACAGTTCGGCCAGCGGTTTGATTTCTTCCGCCAGTTTCGGATGAGCGTCGAGGTAAGCCTGACGTACCACTGGCGCTGCGGTGTAGTCAGGGAAGTAGTGCTTGTCGTCTTCCAGCAGCTTCAGTTTGAAGGCGTTCAAACGACCGTCGGTGGTGTAGACCAGACCGGCAAACACCTGACCATTGCGCAGGGCGGTGTAGACCAGCCCGGCATCCATCTGGCGAGTGTTTTTACGGGTCAGGTTCATGCCGTAGAGGTCGACCATGCCGGCCATGCCGTCGGAACGGTTGGCAAACTCGGTGTCCAGGGCGACCAGGTGGTTGGTCTTCGCCTCAGCCTGCATCACCGTGTTCAGCTCGCTGATGGTGTTGATCTGCGGATAAGCCTTCGCGGTGTTTTCCGGTAATGCCAGGGCGTAGGTGTTGCTGAACTTCGACGGGGTGAGCCAGATCAGGCCTTTTTTCGCGTCGAGTTCTTTCACTTTGGCGTAGGACTGAGCGCTGTCGAGTTTGTCGGTGATGTGGTTGTAAGCTACCAGCGACACGCCGGTGTATTCCCAAATCAGGTCCAGTTGGCCGTTTTCCTGAGCGCTGCGAGCGAGGTTGCTGCCCAGACCGCCCGTCACCTGGGCGTCGTAACCCTTGGTGCGCAGGTACTGGGAGGTAATTTCCGCCAGCAGGGTTTGTTCGGTGAACACCCGGGCGCCGATGCGGATCACGGGTTTTTCAGCGGCTTGGGCAAATCCTGCGAACAGCAGGGCACAGCCTATTAACAAGCTAATTCTTTTCATGATTATTCCTTTGCCGAGGCTTAAGACGGGCGCAGGCCGCGTTCGAGCCAGAGGCGGCTGGCGAGTGTCACCAGGCCGTCGAGCAGCAAGGCCAGCAGGGCGGTGCAGGCCGCGCCGAGCATCAGTTGCGGCTGATTGTTCAGGGCGATGCCGGGGAAAATCAGGCTGCCCAGACTGTTGGCGCCGATCAGGAACGCCAGCGGTGCCGTCCCGACGTTGATCGCCAGGGCCACACGCACGCCACCGATGATGATCGGCACGGCGTTCGGCAGTTCGACCCGCCACAGCACCTGAGTCGGTGTCATGCCGATGCCGACGGCCGCTTCCTTGAGCGAACCCTGAACGTTTTTCAGGCCTTCATAGGTGTTGCGCACGATCGGCAACAGCGAGGCGAGGAACAAGGCGAAAATCGCGGGGCCGCTGCCGATGCCGAGGATACCCAGGGCGATGGCCAGTACGGCAAGTGGCGGCACGGTATTGCCGATGTTGAAGATCTGCATGAAGCGTTCAGCGCGGCCCACCATGGTCGGGCGGCTGAGAAAGATGCCGGCGGGTATGCCCACAACGAGGGCGGCCAGCATGGAAACGAGGACGAGAATCAAATGAGCTTGCAGGTAAAACAACAAATCGTCGCGGTAATGTTCGATCGTGTTGATGCCAATCCAGTGGACCAGCAGGGCCAGGAGGGCGACGACAACCGCACCTCCAATAAGCCCCTTGCCATAGCGAATAGCCACAGGCGGACTCCTTTTTTTCTTTGTCGGCGAACGCAGTCCCGTGTGGCATGCCATTCCTGGCTGCCGGGAAATACAACGTTCGCGAGAAGCAGCTCTTCATGCCGAGCGCTTTCCCTTGTAGGAGCGAGTTTGTTCGCGATGGACGTCAACGATGACGTGTGCGGTCTGAATGAACGCATTGTCTGGACGTTTTTCGCGAGCAAGCTCTCGCTTCTACAGGGAGGAAACGTTCGGCTTATCGAGCCATAAGCGCAGCCTCGTCAGGTCTAACTTGCTGATTTTTCAACCCTGACGAATAGTCGTAACAGGGGAGTGGACGCCTCCACGCTCTGAAAGGTTCCCATCTGAAGCTGCATTTGGCCACCCCTAATGTGCTCAACGGTTCGGTTCCTTGCTCAACTTGGGCTATAATCGCGGCCCTTTTTTGAATCACCTGCCAGGCGATTTCCCATGACCAAACAGGCCGCCGAAGTCGCGAAACGCCGCACTTTCGCCATTATTTCCCACCCCGATGCCGGTAAAACCACCATCACCGAGAAGCTTTTGCTGATGGGCAAGGCGATTGCGATTGCGGGCACGGTGAAATCACGTAAATCCGACCGCCATGCCACCTCCGACTGGATGGAAATGGAAAAACAACGGGGTATTTCCATTACCACGTCGGTCATGCAGTTCCCGTATCGCGATCACATGATCAACCTGCTCGACACCCCGGGCCACGAAGACTTCTCCGAAGATACCTATCGCACCCTGACGGCGGTGGACTCGGCCTTGATGGTCCTCGACGGCGGTAAGGGTGTAGAGCCTCGGACCATCGCGCTGATGGACGTCTGCCGTCTGCGTGACACGCCGATCGTCAGTTTCATCAACAAACTCGACCGTGACATCCGCGATCCGATCGAACTGCTCGACGAAATTGAAGCCGTCCTGAAGATCAAGGCGGCGCCGATCACCTGGCCGATCGGTTGCTATCGCGACTTCAAGGGCGTTTATCACCTCGCCGACGACTACATCATCGTGTACACCGCTGGCCATGGCCACGAGCGCACCGACGTGAAAATCATCGAGAAACTCGATTCCGACGAAGCCCGTGCGCACCTCGGTGACGAGTACGATCGCTTCGTCGATCAGCTGGAACTGGTGCAGGGCGCCTGTCACGAATTCAATCAACAGGAATTCCTCGACGGCCAACTGACCCCGGTGTTCTTCGGTACTGCATTGGGTAACTTCGGTGTCGATCACGTGCTCGACGCCGTGGTCAACTGGGCGCCGAAACCGCTGGCCCGTGTCGCCAACGAGCGCACCGTGGAGCCGATTGAAGAGAAGTTTGCAGGCTTCGTGTTCAAGATCCAGGCGAACATGGACCCGAAACACCGCGACCGCATCGCCTTCATGCGTATCTGCTCCGGCAAGTACGAAAAAGGCATGAAAATGCGCCACGTGCGCACCGGCAAAGACGTACGAATCGGCGACGCGCTGACCTTCTTCTCCTCCGAGCGTGAGCAACTGGAAGAAGCGTTCGCTGGCGACATCATCGGTCTGCACAACCACGGCACCATCCAGATCGGCGATACCTTCACCGAAGGCGAAGTCCTGGGCTTCACCGGTATCCCGCACTTCGCCCCGGAACTGTTCCGTCGCGTACGCCTGCGTGACCCGCTGAAATCCAAGCAACTGCGTCAGGGCTTGCAGCAGTTGGCAGAAGAAGGCGCCACCCAGGTGTTCTTCCCCGAGCGCAGCAACGACATCATCCTCGGCGCCGTCGGTGTGCTGCAGTTCGATGTGGTCGCCAGCCGCTTGAAAGAGGAATACAAGGTCGAGTGCTCCTATGAGCCGATCACCGTGTATTCCGCGCGCTGGATCGATTGCAGCGATAAGAAGAAGCTCGAGGAATTCCAGATCAAGGCTGTGGAAAACCTCGCCATTGACGGCGGCGGTCACCTGACCTACCTGGCCCCGACCCGGGTCAACCTGGCGCTGATGGAAGAGCGCTGGCCGGATGTGAAATTCCGGGCGACGCGTGAGCATCATTAAGCGCTGAGCGGCTACACCGAAAAAACCCCGTTGCGAATGCTGCGGGGTTTTTTGTACCTGACGCAATTCTCCGTAGGGGGAGCTTGCGCCGGGCGGCGTTCCGACGATGGACGTCAGTACGCCGCTGTTCGTCAGGTACCCCGCGTTATCGTTGACGTTTTTCGCGAGCAAGCT
>DQGF01000313.1:4782-5026 GCA_003525045.1 Pseudomonas sp.
GCGTGAGCATCATTAAGCGCTGACCTGAAACACCCAAAGCCCCGTTGCGAAAGCTGCGGGGTTTTTTTAACCCTGAGTTTTGGGGCGCTGGCAATCATGGCTAAGGATCGCAACCAACAAAAAAGCCCCAGGTAAACGAGGCTGTTGGAAATCAGGGATCAATATGACTTTGCATACAGTGCCCAAGATTTGGTGGGCTGACCTGTAAATAAACAGGTGGTTGCATCCTTGGGTTGAGCGAGTG
>DQGF01000313.1:5313-6590 GCA_003525045.1 Pseudomonas sp.
GCCCTGTAAATAAACAGGTGGCTGTAACATTGGGTTGATCGAGTGGAATGCATCGAACGGTTACACCCAGTTCGCTGATGGCTTTCTCAACCTTCTCGTCATCAATGAAGGGGGCGATAACAAATGTATTGAGTTTGTCCTTGCGTTGGAAGGCTTGGTTGAAGTCGTCAAGCGTAGTAATTGTTTCGGTATTATCTGACAGATTTTTTCTGGCACTTTCAAGCATGCCTGTCTGAATGGCCTGCAGGGTTTTTGGCAAGCCTTTAACAAAGCTATTCGTCTCTACTTTTAAGATTTTCTTGCTGTTGTCTCTGCAGGAATAAGAAACCATGTTCTGTTCCAGTTCCTTTATCCCGACTTCGACCCGAACAGGCACGCCGCGCTTGATGTGATACCACTTTTTTTCACCGCCATTCATGTCCCGTTTATCAACGCTGGCACGCAGGTTTTGCCCCTTCAGTTTTTTCCGGGTGATCTGCTTTTGCAACTTGTCGCAGTAGGCATGGATGAGTTCGGCATCCTGTTCACTGCGTACGATCGGAACAATGATGACCTGCGTCGGTGCCACCAGCGGTGGAATCACCAGTCCGTCGTCATCGCCATGGGCCATGATCATGGCACCAATCAAACGCGTGGAAACGCCCCATGAAGTGGTCCAGGCCAGCTCTTTTACCCCTTCCTTGTTCACGAAGCGGATGTCTGACGCCTGGGCGAAGTTCTGTCCCAGAAAGTGTGAAGTTCCCGCCTGCAAGGCCTTGCCGTCCTGCATCATTGCCTCGATGGTGTAGGTACTGACAGCGCCCGGGAACCGTTCCCATGAGCACTTTTCGCCTTTTATTACGGGTATGGCCAGGTGCTCGACAGTAAACCGCTCATAGATATCCAACATCTTCAGGGTCTCGTCCAAGGCCTCTTCACTGGAGCCGTGGGCCGTGTGCCCTTCCTGCCACAGGAACTCCGTGGTGCGGAGGAACAGCCGCGTGCGCATCTCCCAGCGGACCACGTTGCACCACTGGTTCAGGAGCAGCGGCAGATCGCGGTAGCTCTGGATCCACTTGGCGTACATCGCGTAGATGATCGTCTCGGATGTCGGACGGATTATCAGCGGCTCTTCGAGCTTTTTGCCGCCCCCGTGCGTGACGACCGCCGTCTCGGGCCCGAATCCCTCGACGTGCTCCGCCTCCTTCTTCATGAAGCTCTCGGGGATGAGCAGCGGGAAGTAGGCGTTAACGTGCCCGGTATCCTTGAACATCGTGTCGAGCTGCTGCTGCATCCGC
>DQGF01000184.1:0-1349 GCA_003525045.1 Pseudomonas sp.
GAGACGCCGTTGAGCACGGCCCTCGGCGAAGGCAAGGACATCGGTTACGAAGGTTTCGAACTCAACGGCAAATTTCCCAAGGACGCCAAAGGCGTTGGCGATGTGTTGCGCCCGTATGACCTGGCGCTGGTGTCCGGCTGGTACTCCAGCCGCCTGGCCCGGCGTTCGGTGGCCGAAGAAATCGACGCCATCGCCAGCCATGTCGAGCTGCTGGCGAAGAACGGCGCCAAGGTGCTGGTCTACGGCGAAGTCGCCGATTCCATTCAAGGCCAGCGCATTCCACTGGTCGAACGCCCGCGCTTCCACACCGAGCAGGCCTGGCAGGAATACGCCGACAAACTCACTGAACTGGCACGTTTCACCCTGTCCCAGGGTGTGCGTCTGGCGTATCACCATCACATGGGCGCCTATGTCGAATCGCCGGAGGACATTGACAAGCTGATGGCATTGACCGGCAACGAAGTCGGCCTGCTGTTCGACTCGGGCCATTGCTACATGGGTGGTGGCGAGCCCTTGCAGGTGCTGCGCAAACACATCGAACGCATCTGCCACGTGCATTTCAAGGACGTGCGCAAACCGGTGGTGCAACTGGCGCGCAACCAACTTTGGAGCTTTCCGGACTGCATCATCAACGGCACCTTCACCGTGCCCGGCGATGGTGACATCGACTTTGCCGCGCTGCTCGATGTCCTGCTGACCGCCGATTACCAAGGCTGGCTGGTGGTCGAGGCCGAGCAAGACCCGGCAGTGGCGCCGAGTTATGTCTACGCGAAAAAAGGCTTCGACACCTTGCGTGCGTTGCTCGACGAGAGGACTGCGCCATGAGCCTGCTGGTCAAAAGCAACGCCCGTGGCCGGACCATGGTCGAACTGGGCAAAGGTGAGCTGGAATACGTCGGTTTTGCTGCCTATCGCTTGAGCCAGGGCGAAACCCTGCCGGTCTGCGCCGGTGATAAAGAACTGTGCCTGGTGCTGCTCAGCGGCCGGGTCAGCATCAAGGGCGAAGCGCCGGGGCAGGGCGCGTTCGACTGGGACAACATCGGCGATCGCCAGTCGGTGTTCGAAGACAAATCTCCGTTCGCCGCGTACTTGCCACCCGGCAGTCAGGCCCAGGTTGTCGCCCTGAGCGATGTGCAAATCGCCGTGTGCGCCGCCCCCGGTGCGCCAGCCGAGAACTTCGGCCCACGCTTGATCAAACCCGAGACCATGAAGCGCAGCGTGCGCGGCAAGGGCGCCAACACCCGCTACGTCTGCGACATCCTGCCGGACACCGAGCCCGCCCATTCGCTGCTGGTGGTGGAAGTGCGCACACCGTCGGGACATTCGTCGAGTTACCCGCCGCACAAACAC
>DQGF01000184.1:1627-2453 GCA_003525045.1 Pseudomonas sp.
GGCAACTGGTCGAGCTACCCGCCGCACAAACACGACACCGACGACCTGCCGCACCAGAGCTTTCTCGAAGAAACCTATTACCACCAGATCAACCCGCCCCAGGGCTTTGTGTTCCAGCGGGTGTACACCGACGATCGCAGTATCGATCAGGCCATGGCCGTGGAAAACAGCGACCTGGTGGTCGTGCCCAAGGGCTATCACCCGGTCAGCGTGCCTTACGGCTACGAGTCGTATTACCTGAACGTGATGGCAGGTCCCAAACGCGTCTGGCAGTTCCATAACGATCCGCAGCACAGCTGGCTGCTTGATCTCTGAACTGAAAAGCCTGATTTCCTACTTCTGCACGGAGAACAATAACGATGAGCGACGCCCCGGTAATCGGCCATTACATCGACGGTCAGGTGCAAGACAGCGGCAGCGAGCGGTTCAGCAATGTCTTCAACCCTGCCACCGGTGAAGTGCAGGCGCGTGTTGGGCTGGCCAGCCAGAAGACCGTGGACGACGCCGTCGCCTCGGCCCTGAAAGCCTTTCCGGCCTGGTCCGAGCAATCGTCCCTGCGCCGTTCGCGGGTGATGTTCAAGTTCAAGGAACTGCTCGACCGCCATCACGATGAACTGGCACAAATCATCAGCCGCGAACACGGCAAGGTGTTCTCCGACGCCAAGGGTGAAGTCACTCGCGGCATCGAGATCGTCGAATACGCCTGCGGTGCGCCGAACCTGCTGAAAACCGAATTCAGCGACAACATTGGCGGCGGCATCGACAACTGGAACCTGCGCCAACCGCTGGGTGTGTGCGCCGGCGTCACGCCGTTCAACTTCCCGGT
>DQGF01000184.1:2755-3048 GCA_003525045.1 Pseudomonas sp.
CCGGTGATGGTGCCGCTGTGGATGATCCCGATCGCGCTGGTCACCGGTAACTGCTTCATCCTCAAACCGTCCGAGCGCGATCCGTCCGCCAGTTTGCTGATGGCCCGTTTGCTCAGAGAAGCCGGTTTGCCGGACGGTGTGTTCAACGTGGTCCAGGGCGACAAGGCTGCGGTCGACGCCTTGCTGCAACACCCGGACATCGAGGCGATTTCCTTTGTCGGTTCAACGCCGATTGCCGAGTACATCCACCAGCAGGCCACCTCCCGCGGCAAGCGCGTGCAGGCGCTGGGCGG
>DQGF01000182.1:0-4356 GCA_003525045.1 Pseudomonas sp.
TCAAGACAGTTGCTCCCACATTGATTTTGCGGTGTAGCGAATTACTCGATAAAGGTTACGACACCGCCAACCAGCGACTGAACGCGGGCGAGGGATTCAACCCGATAACCCTGCGCATCCAGTTCCGCACGCCCACCCTGGAACGACTTCTCGATCACGATGCCCAAGCCCGCCACGGTAGCGCCGGCCTGCTTGATGATCGAAATCAGCGCCTGGGATGCCTTACCGTTGGCCAGAAAGTCATCGATGATCAGCACGCGGTCGCTACTGGTCAGGTGACGCGGGGAGATCGCCACCGTGCTTTCGGTCTGCTTGGTAAACGAGTAGACGGTCGCCGACAACAGGTTTTCGGTGAGGGTCAGGGACTGGTGCTTGCGGGCGAAAATCACCGGCACACCCAGGTTCAGACCGGTCATGATCGCCGGGGCAATGCCCGAGGCTTCGATGGTGACGATCTTGGTAATGCCCGAGTCCTTGAACAGCGTGGCGAATTCGTCGCCGATCAGCTTCATCAGTGCCGGGTCGATCTGGTGGTTCAGAAAGGCGTCGACTTTCAGGACCTGGTCGGAAAGCACGATGCCTTCTTCGCGAATTTTCTTGTGCAGTGCTTCCACAACAGCTTCCTCTGTTTGCGCTATGGGCGCCGAAAGTAGATTAAAAAGTGTTCAATTCTAGCGCTTTAACATCGCGCGTATATCCGCCAATGCCGAATTGCCGCGAACGGCTTTGACTTCGGTCGGGGTGTCGTCGTTGCCTTCCCAGGCCAGGTCGTCCGGCGGCAGTTCATCGAGGAAGCGGCTCGGTGCACAGTCGATGATCTCGCCGTATTGCTTGCGCTTGGCGGCAAAGGTGAAGGCCAGGGTCTGACGCGCGCGGGTAATCCCGACGTAGGCCAGGCGGCGCTCTTCTTCAATGGTGTCGGCTTCGATGCTGGAGCGGTGCGGCAGGATTTCCTCTTCCATGCCCATGATGAACACGTAGGGGAACTCCAGGCCCTTGGAGGCGTGCAAGGTCATCATCTGCACACCTTCGGCGCCATCTTCCTCTTCCTGCTGACGTTCCAGCATGTCGCGCAGGACGAGTTTGCCGATGGCGTCTTCGACGGTCATCTCGCCTTCTTCGTCTTTCTCGAGCGTGTTCTTCAGTGCCTCGATCAGGAACCAGACGTTACCCATGCGGTAATCGGCGGCCTTGTCACTGGAGCTGTTGGTGCGCAGCCAGTTCTCGTAGTCGATGTCCATGACCATGCTGCGCAGCGCCGAGATCGGGTCTTCGCCGGCGCACTGCTCGCGAACCCTGTCCATGAAGCGCTTGAACCGCGACAGACGATCAGTGAAACGGACATCCAGGTGCTCGCCCAAGCCGATTTCGTCGGTGGCGGCGTACATCGAGATTTTTCGCCCGGTGGCGTAGTTGCCAAGCTTTTCCAGCGTAGTCGAACCGATTTCCCGGCGTGGGACGTTGATCACCCGCAGGAAGGCGTTGTCGTCATCCGGGTTCACGATCAGGCGGAAGTAGGCCATCAGGTCTTTGACTTCCTGACGTCCGAAAAAGCTGTTGCCGCCGGACAGGCGATACGGCACCTGGTGATGCTGCAGTTTCAGCTCGATCAGCTTGGCCTGGTAGTTGCCGCGATACAAAATCGCGAAATCGCTGTACGGCCGGTCGGTGCGCAGGTGCAAGCTGAGGATTTCCACGGCCACGCGCTCGGCTTCGGCGTCTTCGTTGCGGCAGCGGATCACCCGGATCTCGTCGCCGTGGCCCATCTCGCTCCACAGCTGCTTTTCGAATTCGTGCGGGTTGTTCGAGATCAGCACGTTGGCGCAACGCAGGATGCGACTGGTGGAGCGGTAGTTCTGCTCCAGCATCACCACTTTCAGCGACGGGTAATCGTCCTTGAGCAGCATCAGGTTTTCCGGCCGCGCGCCGCGCCAGGCGTAGATCGACTGGTCGTCGTCGCCCACTACGGTGAACTGGTTGCGCGTGCCGATCAGCAGCTTCACCAGCAGATATTGGCTGGCGTTGGTGTCCTGGTATTCGTCCACCAACAGGTAGCGGACTTTGTTCTGCCACTTTTCCAGGATGTCGGCGTGTTCCTGGAAGAGTTTTACCGGCAGCAGGATCAGATCGTCGAAGTCCACGGCGTTGAACGCCTTGAGCGTGCGCTGATAGTGGGTATAGACGATGGCGGCGGTCTGCTCCTTGGGGTTGCGCGCGTTTTCCAGGGCTTCTGGCGGCAGGATCAGGTCGTTCTTCCACGAGCCAATCATGTTCTTGATCTCGTCGACGCCATCGTCGCCCGAGTATTCCTTCTGCATGATGTCGGTCATCAGGGCTTTGACGTCGGTCTCGTCGAAGATCGAGAAGCCCGGTTTGTAGCCCAGCCGCACGTGTTCCTTGCGGATGATGTTCAGGCCCAGGTTGTGAAAGGTACACACCGTCAGGCCGCGGCCTTCGCCGCCCTTGAGCAGGGTGCCGACCCGTTCCTTCATCTCGCGCGCAGCCTTGTTGGTAAAGGTCATGGCGACGATGTACTGGGCGCGGATGCCACAGTTCTGGATCAGATGTGCGATCTTGCGCGTAATCACACTGGTTTTGCCGGAGCCCGCGCCGGCGAGCACCAAAAGAGGGCCGCCGACGTAGCTCACGGCTTCTTGCTGCCGGGGATTGAGTCGGGACATACGTAAATTCAGGAGTCAGTCACGAAAATGGGCCGGCATTTTAACAGGCTCAGCGATTTGTGCTGCTCTCTCCGACTTGTGACGCAGCGCTTTCTCCAATTGCCGGTTTTGTTACTTTCACGCAGGATGCGCGATGAATTTGCGTCTAATGTTCGTATTTCGAAATTCAAAGCCGCATGTGATAACCGATGTCATTTGGTCCTTGGTGACCGGCGCTGCATAATGCCCGCCGCCTACATCATTGCAGAGTCTAGGGAGCTAGCTTGTCTACGCCTGTCGAACCCTTGCGTTTGCTGCTACTGGCCGAAGAGCCGGCGTGGACAGCGTTGTTGCGCGAGTGCCTGGCTCCGATGGGGAGCTCGGCCGTGCTGATCAGCGCGCCGAGCTGGGAGTCGGTCAGCAGTCTGTTCGATGACAACCGCAGCGCGGTGTTATTGACGATCCCGGCGCTTCAGCCTCTGCCCGGTCGTTGCAACCTGCCGACGGTATTGCTGCTCGAACATGAGCCGCTGTCGCCGCCCGATGGTGTGAGCGACTGGCTGGTGCGCGATCTGCTGGATCCGGGCATGCTGCGCCGTTGCCTGCGCCATGTGCGTGAGCGCGGTGTGCTGGAAAACACCCTGCAACGCCTGGCCGAGCAAGACCCGCTGACCGGCATCGCCAACCGCCAGGGATTCCAGACCTTGCTGGCAGCGCGGCTGGCGGAAAACGAAGGCCGCGGCTTGGCGCTGGGCCACCTCGACCTCGACAACTTCCGTCACGCCAACGATGCCCTCGGCCATCAGGCCGGTGACCGATTGATCCTGCAAGTGGTCGCGCGGCTCAAAAGCCAACTCGAAGCCGGCGATCAGTTGGCCCGGTTGGGCAGTGATGAATTCGCCTTGCTGATCGACACTCGCCGCGCGCCCCAACGCGCCGAGTGGATGGCCGAACGCATCACCGAAGCAATGGCCGAGCCCTATTGGGTCGACGGCGAAAGCCTGTTGATCGGTTCCAGTCTCGGTATTGCCCACGCCCGCGCCCAGGCCGGTGCCGACCCCCTGATGTGGCACGCGCACATCGCCATGCAGCAGGCCAAGAGCACACAGGGCTGCACCTTTCACATCTTCAACGAACGCATCAATCGCAATGCCCGCAGCATGGCTGACCTCGAAAGTGAGCTGCGCCGGGCCTTGCGTCGCGATGAGCTGGAGTTGCACTACCAACCACGGCTGAACCTCGAGGACGGGCAAATCGTCGGTCTCGAAGCCTTGGTACGCTGGCGTCATGCTGAGCGCGGCTTGCTGCCACCGAGCGAATTCGTGCCGTTGGCCGAGCAAAGCGGTTTGATCGTGCCCCTCGGTTACTGGGTGATTTCCCGCGCCTTGCGAGACATGCAAGCGCTGCGCGAGCGGGGTTTGCCGGCGCTGCACATGGCGATCAACCTGTCGTTCCGGCAGTTCCAGGACAGCCAATTGCTTTCGACCCTGAGCCGGCTGATTGCCGAGCGCGGCGTCGAGGCGCAGTGGCTGGAGTTCGAACTGACCGAAACTGCGGTCATGCGCCGCAGCGATCTGGTGAAACAGACCATGGATGCCCTTGGGCGTCTGGGCGTGCGCTTCTCCCTGGACGACTTCGGCACCGGCTATTCCTCGCTCAGCTACCTGCAGCGTTTCCCGTTCGACAAGATCAAGAT